>NZ_RCBY01000003.1 GCF_003838195.1 Okeania hirsuta | reverse complement strand
TTGTTGAAATCTCTAGCTTTCTATCTCACTATTGATAATTAACAGGACTTACGCAAATTCTTAGACAATATGCTATCCGCAGAGGGCTAATGCCATTCGCCCCTACCACATAAGGTGGTTCTGCGTAAGTCCTGATTAATTTAACTATTGTTCAATAGTCAGGACTTACGCAAATTCTTAGACAATATGCTATCCGCAGAGGGCTAATGCCATTCGCCCCTACCACATAAGGTGGTCTATCCGCAGAGGGCTAATGCCATTCGCCCCTACCACATAAGGTGGTTCTGCGTAAGTCCTGTTAATTATCAATAGTGAGATAGAAAGCTAGAGATTTCAACAACTCTTTCATTATCAATTATCCATTATCAATTATCAATTATTAGCTAGCCAGTTTTCCAAGTCTGCTATTGTTGCTAAATCAAAAATTTCTTCGCCTAAAATATCTAATTTTTCCAAAGATAATTGTTCTATTTGAGTCTCAATTTCTGGAGATATTTCTCCAAACTTTCGGCGAATTTGACGTAAGATTTGTTTCACTACTCCAATTCCAATTCCTTGTTTCCTTCCAATACCAATTCCTTCTTCTCGTCCTTCGTTTCTCGCGAAACTAATTTGTCCTTGTTGATCTCTCATCAACTTTTCCTGTTGCTCTACTTCCTCTAATTCTTTATTGTTTAAGTTTGCTCGATTTGCTATCTTTAATGCTGCTTCTATTTCTGATACTTCTTCCAATGATTGTGGTATTACTTCTAAATTTGCTGCCGATTTAATAAAGTATATCCATTTATCACTGAGGGTTTCTAAGGCTGAAAATTCTTTTTCAAACTTGGGTAATTCTACAAACATTAATGTTAATTCATCTTCGTAATAAACCGATTCTTTCTCTTCTTTAAATCTGAATTTAGTAATCATTTTATCAATATCCTCAAACAAAACAAAATCCGCGATTGTTAAAGCTATAAAAGGTTGCAACATAATATAACCTTGCCCAACATTACGATCTAATTGATTTCCATAAGCTTTGGCTAAGTTATAAATTACTCGTTTTTTAAAGTCTGCCACGTTCAATATTTGCATTTCAATAATAACGGTATAGCCATTATCTAAAAGTGCTTTGACATCAAAATAAGTCTCTTTTATGGTGTTAGTAACTCCAGGGTTATAGGGGTTAATTATTTTTAGAGATTGAATAACATTTTGATTGTTATAAACTATGGCATTGAGAAAGCTAATCAGGATTTTTTGACTGTGAACAGAACCAAATATTTTTTTCAAGGCAAAGTCGGTTTTAGGGCTAATAAATGTCATGGTTATATATTTCCTATAATTTCTATGATTTATGGTATACTATAGATGATAATTTAATCTGGATATTTATGACAACAAATAATCTCAGACAGAAAATATTAGAACGCCTGGACCTACTATCGGGAGAGCAAGTGAAAAATCTGCTCCGAAAATGGCTAGTAAATTCATCTGGTAATTTAGAATATTTTGAGGAATTACTGATAGATGAATCCGATAAAAAAACAGAATAATTACTAGATTACGGAGAGATAGATTCAACGTTAAATTTTATCTCTTTGACGGAAGAAGAAATGGTTCAGCAAAGTAAATTAGCTCTTGAGGATTATCGTCGTCAGGGGGTTTCAGTAGCCCATAGTCGGGTCCGTGAATGGGCAGATAGCTATTTATAATGGATAATTGATAATGGATAATTGATAATTAACCCCCAAAGGTTTAAAGTCTTTCCTTGAGTTGAGTATAGGGATTATCTGGGTTTTATATTATTGTTGGTTTGGGTTGGTTAATGGATAGTTTGGTTGGGGAGCGATATAGCTGCCGCTAGGCTCCGCCAACGCTATTTCAGTTATCAGTTATCAGTTATCAGTTGCCATTGATGGTTTGCTTGGGGATCGATCGCTGTTTGGGAAGTTTTGAACTTGATAAAAGTAGGTTGGGTAGAACGACAGTGAAACCCAACAACACCTTTACGTTTTCCGTTTATGTTGGGTTACCCTTACGGGAAGCAAGCTACGTTACCTCAACCCAACCTACAAATACTGGTATAGTACGGTCTAGTTGTTTTTGTAGTTGGTAACGTTGTTTTAAGATTTGTCCTGGAGTTAACATAATAAGTTATATCAAATCCGGTTAAACAGCCATAGAATGGTTAAGTTAGGAGGAGTCAACCCACCCCTTTCTTGCCCTAACCCCTCCCAGGAGGGGAAGTCAGTCCTCAGGAGTCAGGAGGAGAAAGAATTACAAAGATAAACGTAGTTATGGCGATTGAAGATTTTTTTTATGTCCAATTAAACGGATTTGATATTAAAAGTTAAAAGTAATCTCAATATTATCGAGCCATAATACCGTAGTTCATTATTGTAGCGCCATGATACAGGTAAAATAGTGCCAAACTTGTAGTGTGTCGCTCCAGTAGGGTGCGTTTATAAATAATTAGGGTCTGCGTATGGAAAGTCTTTTTGCTCTTTGTAGGAGACAACCCGTCCCTCCTCCCAGGAGGGGGAGACAGGAGACAGGAGAAATGGGAATGAGCCAGGAGGTAGGAGCAAGAATTGTCTCTCAATTTTTCTGCCATAATCATCCTAAAATACCAGCATGCATGAGCTTTTTCCACCAAAAAGTTGGTACTTTTTTCAACGCTAAAACGCTAAAACCTTTATCTGTAAATACTTTTAGAATTAATCAGCAAGCCCTAATTAGGGAGGACAATTGAGAATTGAGAATTGAGAATTGAGAATTGAGATCAGGAAAAAAGTGTTTTCATCACTAATTATCCGGACATGGTATAACTAGAATTCTCAAAAAAAATCAAGCAAAGAATTCAGACTCTGGATCTTTGCTTAATAAATTAGCTATGTTGAAGAAGGAGACAGCTATACTGGAGACAGCTATACTGGAGACAGCTATACTGGAGACAGGAGGAAAATTACATGGGGATTCGCTCCCCCAAGTAATTTTGAACACCGTGTAGACGGTGGGGTATTAAACCCACAAAGAAAATGATAAATTTTTATTGTTATTTTTTCTGCTGCTTCTTTCGGGATAAGGCGGCGATCGCTACTGTTCCTGCTATTCCTAAGAGCGATGATGGCTCTGGTGTTGGTTGAGGGTTGATGGTAAACAAGTATGCTGAACCACTGTTTTCTCCGTTGTCTTGGTCTCCTGGGGCACCAATCAGGGCGAGGTTATCCCTTAGAGCTATTAGCCCTCCAAAAAAGTCTCCGTCAGAACCGTCAGGTGGGGTAAATTTCTGGAGCAAACTGCCAGTAGTAATATCAAACAAGTATGCTGAACCACTGTTTTCTCCGTTGTCTTGGTCTCCTGGGGCACCAATCAGGGCGAGGCGATCACTTAGAGCTACTGAGTTTCCAAAGAAGTTAAATTCAGAACCGTCGGGTGCGGTAAGTTTCTGGAGCAAACTGCCAGTAGTAGTGTCAAATAGGTAGGTTGAACCACTGGAGCGTCCCTTGTCATCGTCTCCTGATGCACCAATCAGAGCGAGGCGATCGCTTAGAGCTACTGAGTTTCCAAAGAAGTTAAATTCAGAACCGTCAGGTGGGGTAAATTTCTGGAGCAAACTGCCAGTAGTAGTGTCAAATAGGTAGGTTGAACCACTGGATCTTCCCTTGTCATTGTCTAGTGGTGCACCAATCAGGGCGAGGTTATCACTTAGAGCTACTGAGAATCCAAAGATGTCTCCGTCAGAACCGTCAGGTGCAGTAAATTTCTGGAGCAAACTGCCAGTACTAGTGTCAAATAGGTAGGCTGAACCACTTAATATTCCATTTTCTTGGTCTCCTGGGGCACCAATCAAGGCGAGGTTATCCCTTAGAGTTAGTGACCCTCCAAAGACGCCAGCTGAAAAACCGTCAGGTGCGATAAATTTCTGGAGCAAACTGCCAGTAGTAGTGTCAAATAGGTATACTGAACCACTGTCTGTTCCCTTGTCATCGTCTCCTGGGGCACCAATCAGGGCGAGGTTATCACTTAGAGCTACTGAGTTTCCAAAGATGTCTCCGTCAGAACCGTCAGGTGCAGTAAATTTCTGGAGCAAACTGCCAGTAGTAGTATCAAATAGGTAGGCTGAACCACTGTTTCTTGCGTTGTCATCGTCTAGTGGTGCACCAATCAGGGCGAGGTTATCCCTTAGAGCTACTGACCCTCCAAAGAAGTCTCTTTCAGAACCGTCAGGTGCAGTAAGTTTCAGATCAAAAGCGTTAGCAGGAGCTGTCAAAGCAAGAAGTGCGAGGAGCTGACAGGAGGCTCTTTTACCAATTTTGTTTAGGTTAGTGGCTTTGCTCTTAATTGCTTGTTTTTGATTGTGCATATCTAATTTTTCCTTTATTTGTTGCCATGAGTTTGTAAGTTACAGCGCTTTTCATATTTATCAACTACATCGTCACAATCAAAGGCCTGTAGGAAATTTCCATGGAACCTCTCTACTGTGGTCTACTGAAATGAAAAAAGCTGTAATTTACATACATATGTTTTAATCATAAACACCCACACAGAGGAGTTTCTATTTTGTTTGTTATTAAACTCTTTTATAAGAGTATATGCTCCACTTTCTGGTGTCAATGTCATTTTGCCTACTTCATCAAATCTTCATAAAACTTACATACAAAAGTTCCACGGGACATTCAAACTCTAAACTTTCTCAAGCGATCGCCTCCCCCGCTTCATAATAATTGCAAAGCCACATTTTCCCCTCTCCTCGACGAGAAATTTCTAGCAAAGTTGATTCTGAGTCTACCAATACATATTCCTGTGCTATGGCAAAGCTGCGCTTTTTCCTATCGGAATGCTCCGCAAACATGTCGCGAACCGTTAACGGAGTTATGCGCCAGCAAAACGCAATAACAAATCTGATGCATATTTTAGATAAAACAGTCCAGTAGTAGACTGACGCAGTTAAAACTGTGCAGATCGCTTTTTTCGTAATCACCCCATTCCCCTATCGCCCCATCATATAGAATCCGGTTATATAGTATATGTTTATTATTCTATAATTACTTCAATCTCCCCATCTCCGAATCTCCCCATTTTATAATGCACTATTTAAGGTGTGTCAGTCCTGTCGGGTGCGTTAATGCAATGTAAGGCACCGCCTATTCCAGAATTTTTTGCGTTACGCTTTCGGTGCGGAATGCTCCGCAAACACTGTTGTTTGCTATCGCAAAGCTGCGCTTTGTGCCAGCAAAACACACCCTACTACTTTTAACTTTTGAATTTTGAACTTTGACTTATCCATAGCGCTATTCCCATTGCCACCATTCCCAATACCATACCAGGTTCGGGTACATTTGCAGCATCTAATGGGTTATTGGGGTCGGTTAATTCCTCCTTGCCATCCTCAACTTTACGGTTAAAACGGTCTGCTGCTGCTTCTGCACGTTTGAGTGCTTCCCGTTGTTCGTCATTCACTAAAACTATCATTGAAGAATAAGGCGTAACTATTTTATAGGTTTTTGCGATCGGGTGAATAGCATCTAACTCATCGAGAGTATCCAAGTTCATTTTTTTACTCAGCCCCAAAACTAACTGTTGAGCTGCCAGAGGAGCAAAATTATCTTCTATTATTTCCTCATCAGATTTTTTCTCCATAAACCAAGCATATCCATCTGCTACACTGACAACAGATTTTCCTAATTTTGATTTTGCCGTCACTTGTTGGAATACCTCGGTAAGTTGTGTCGCCACACCACCCCCACTTTTTTGCATCAATTTTAATGTGGCATCATCATAAGCAGGTGGCATCGCTCCCAAATGCAACATCCACAAAGGAGTAGATAAGTTGGGCATTTCTTGAGTATCATCCGAGAGTTCATAACTACCCTCATCAGTCACCAATATCAATCCATTGTAGCGAGTATCCCCTCGTAACTGGAGAAACTGTTCCAGCATTTCCTGATATTGGAGCGTACCGAAAAATGTAACTTTCTCAGCATCAAACTGACTAATATCATCTATCCTTTCTGGTGGAAAACCGACATTAGTCAGATATATGTCTGCATCACCGTTACTGAAACTCAGGTCTCCCAAACCATTTGCCACTAACCAGTCAATATTCTGTTTTAGTTCTTTGGTTTTAGCTCTCATGCTGTAGGAAGTATCCACAACCACTGCAAACCGTTCACTTTCTGGTAAAAATCTTTCTCGCGTTACTAAAGGTTGAGCAGAAATTTGATATCCATTGGCAAAATTTATCTGATGTTGTTGTGCAGTCGTTTGAGTAACTGCGGTCAGACTAGATGGCAACCATGCTTCTCGATCGCCTCTGACAGACTTGGTATTGTAAATTCGTTTGGTGTTTTTATTCCAATAGATATTACGTTTTTCTCTCAACTTCGGTAAAGCAAAACTATTATCTTTTGCCATTACTTGATAGGTTAACCACAAGTGCATTTGTGTTGGTCGGTCTGGGTTAGTTTTTCGTTCCCTTACTGACAACTTTGCTGGTACTGGAAATGCTCGTAAACGATATTGCCGAGGCCCGACTTTTTCTAGGAGAGCAGGATCGACCGGACGTTCTCTTCGGACTTGAGAATTATAGACTTTTTGTGCTGCACCACGGGGCGAAACTTTGAAAGGAAAACGTTGGGCGCGGTTGTCAGTATCGCCTAACCAAATACCTGTAATAACTGCACTTTCTGGGAGGGTAAAATAATAGAGAATTTCTTGAGGTTCAAAGGTTTGATTTTCATAAATTTCATATAATTCTATATCTGCCCAATCTCTATTTTCTTTTACTGTAATTTCTTGGTTTTTCAGCCAGACTTTTTGTTCCCCAATATTTAATAATCCAGCTTTCACTTCATCTAGATTTGCTGTCGATTGAATAGCATTAATAATTGCTTTTTGTTCTGCTTTTTGAATCGGTGTATCGAAAAAATCACTGTAGAGTTTGGCTGCTTTTTGTTTGTCTTTATCGTCACCTTTATATAAGAAGGGTGACATCAGATTATTGAAGTAATCTTGTAATGTTTGATTAATTGATTCTGGCAAACCAAATGTGCTTCTGTACATGATCCGAATTTGGTTACTTCTGGCAGCCGTACTTAGATAACGATATGAGGATAAATAGGCATTAACTAATCCATCTTTAATTAAATTAGAATTAGCTAAAAGTTCTTGGCGATCGCTTTCATTTCTGACTGGTAAATCTAACATTTGAAAAGCTACAACTTGGGGTTGTTGTTGAAATGAAACAAATAGAATCATCCAAGCAGTTATGACCGCAATAATTCCCTGAAATGTACGTTGATGACCATGTTGATTAGCAAATGTTCTGAGTATTCTTTGTCCAGAATTAACGTATAAACTGGCTAATGCTGAGGGCATAAACACAAATAAAGTTGTTGTTAAAGCCAAGACAAATAAAAATAAGAGCAATGTAAATACATAGCCAGGAGAATAAGTTAACTCAGAAATAATTCCTTGAAGCCAGTAAAATGAGAAAAATTCTCGTACTAACATTACAGATACTGGCACGGCATAAAATAGTAGTAATACTCCCACATATAAACCAGTTAATAACATCAGGCTGTGGGCAAACATTTGTAGCCACGATACTAACTTATTTCGATTAGCATAACCATATAACATTTCCAGAGCAAAAGCGATAATGCTAATGAAGATTGTGGCTAAAATTAAAGTACTAGCTTGAGTAAGTTCTCGCAGTACAAAAAAACGTAATAAACAGAGTAAAAATAAAGGAGCTTCAACTCCATAAAATAAACGGAATAATTGCAGAGGTTGTTTGCGAAAATACCATCCACCAATGATAGTAAAAATAGTGGGAATTGCTACTATTCCAATGAAAGTAATTAAAAATTGACTGGGAATTAAGCCAGATAAAGTATCTTCAATTAAAGACCATCCAATAGTTGGCAAAATCCAGAAATATACAGCTCCTAAAAATGTCACATTCCAGATCCAAAAGATACTGTAAAAAGTCAGATTCAGAAAATTTTTAATTTTCATAAAATTTACTCCTAAAAATTATTTAGCGATCGCTTATTTTCTCTAAAAAATTAACCGAAAATTGTGGTTTAAAGCCTCCCATTTTAAGGGGATAATAAAGAAAAATTTTCCTTTGAGTCAATCCTATTCTTGAAAGGAAAAGGTAATTAATGATGATTAATTATTAATTATTCATTATTAATTGTTGAATTATCATTTTCTTTGTGGGTTTAATACTCCACCGTCTACACGGTGTTCAAAATTACTTGGGGTTAGAATCCCCATGTAATTTTCCTCCTGTCTCCTGTCTCCTGTCTCCTGTCTCCTGTCTCCTGTCTCCTGTCTCCTGTCTCCTGTCTCCTTCTTCAACCATTACTTTCTGGATCTATCCCCGCTTCTCGTAATAATTGTTCTAAGCGTTTGGCGCGCTCTTGAACAATTTCCCTCTCTTGGCGTTCCTGTTGAAGTTCTTCTTCAGCAACAGTGGCACGACTTTCTGCCTCTAAAGCACGATTTTCTGCTTCTAAAGCACGGTTTTCTGTTGCCTCCAATTGTTGCTGAACTTCCATATAATCTGTAAATGCTTGTTCATCAGGACGATACAAAATTAGCGTTTCTGCTGTTAACTCAAACTTAATTCCTAATCTAGGAGAAACAAAACCATTCATTTCATCAATTATTTCCAGAAAAAGTTCTGAACGTAACCATCCCGTTAAACTATTTTTTTGCGGGTCATAAACATAATATTCTTCTACTCCATAGCGGTCATAAAATAATAATTTACACTCCATTTCTTTAGGTGTCTTTCCTGGAGAAAGAATCTCAAATACTACTTGTGGAGCAATATTATTTTCTTTCCATTGCTGATAAGAACCTCGGTCTCCTTTCGGTACTCCAAAAACCACCATTACATCTGGCGCTTGTCGTAATTTATTATTCCCTTCTACCGGATACCAAAGTAAATCTCCTGCCACAAAAACTTCAGCATTATCTGCAAATAACCAAGCTAAATTGTAATGAATAATTGTAATCCAACGAAATTGAATTGTATTATCTGCCATAGGCTGGCAATCACTATCTGGATAAACTATTTCTGAGTTAGTTTGGGACAAGGGAAGTTGTATTGTCATATTTTATTTCCTCACGCGCCTCAGTATTTTTAGTATAGCAATTCTCAAGAAGCGTGAGATACAAAATTGTAAGCATTTCCTTCGGAATGCTGCGCAAACAGCCGTCAGCTATCAGCTATCAGCTATTGCTTTTAGTTTACGATAAACGCTATGTGTTTAATTAATTCAGGAACAATGAAGATATATAGATATTTTGAAATAATCATTTTTTTTGCTTTCCATAAATCAATCAATATCGTTGTTCCATAGTCTGTTTTTGATTGTAAAAATATTGGCGAAATTTGGCATCAATTAAATCATTAGACTCTTCTTTATTTCCGATAATTTTTTTGGTAACTTGAACTACATCAAACTATTAATAAATTTCGGAAAAATTAATTTTATATCTTATCTCTTCTTCCTTCTTCCTTCTTCCCTCTTCCTTGTTCCCTTGGAGACTCTAAATTTTGAAACCAGGAAGACCTGACAGTAACGACAATAATTCCTATAGGCAAAAATAAAAATAACCCCAGCATTTGTAATACCAATATTCCCTTACTCATTACCAGCACCAATAAACCGTCGCTCACTCGCTGATACAATACCCCTAAAAAAGCCAACAATAATAACCCTAATAAACCAATTTGTTTCTGGGAAATATTACTCACTCCAGTGAAAACAAACGGACGACGTAACCATTTCACACCCCCCACTAAAATTTGTTCCACTATTAGCAAAGTTATCCCAGACCACATCAACTCTAACAACACTAATAATATAAACAACCAACTAACCTGTAACTCTAAAGTATAAGTAGGAATCAAAATTAGTTTAGCTGCTATGGTGTAATTGTAGAAAGCAAAAAACGGCCACTGGAGCAAAAATTGAGGTAAACTCACCAGATAATTTGGTGTAGTTAAAATTTCAGTGACTCCACATAATAATGTCGGCAATAAAAACGCCCCCATCAAAAGCAAAACATATAAACAGACAACTCGCAAAATAGAAGTCAATTTGTCAGAACGACGTAAAGCATAATTACTACATAGTTGCAAAACATAACAAAACACCAGCATATTACTCGCGCTTCTGGTCGGTGCCAGACTTCTTATTGCCATCAACCAAATAACTGTCATTTGTGGCACAGAGATTCTTATCCAAAATTGCTTTCTGGTGTAGGTAAAACAATTAATGTTTATATTGCTCTGACTGAAGTCAATAAATTTAATGGCTTTGAATTTATACCAAATGCTAAAAAAGACCGCAATTTATCTGTAAAAATGACAGACCCTTTTAGTGGCAATAATTTCTTTGAAGTTACAGAAAAATTGGCAGAAAATTCAGTCCCAGTAATTCTCAAACCAGGTCAGTTTGTGATGTTTACAGATGAACTTATCCATCGCTCTGTATGCAATACTAGCGGTCAAGTTAGACTATCATTAACTTTACGAGTTACTCAACCTAGTGTAGAAGTTTTACCTAATTATAATCCTAATTATCAACAGTCAGTATTGTTGTAGAAGAAGGAAAAGGGAAGAAGGAAGAAAGAACAATGAAGAAGTAAAGAATCAAAAAATCAGAAATAATAAATTAAGATAAACAGCAGTCTAGATAGGTATTTTCTAGAATTAGACTAGCTCCTTCTAAGTGAAAAACTATAATTTTATTTCTGTATAGCAAATCTTGAGTTGCTTAGGATATAGAGTGATAATGAATCGAATACGGAGAAATATTTTTCCCACTTTTGTCTATTGCCTGCCATATTTATGATTAATAATTATAGCGGTTTTCACAGAGAGAGGTAGACTACAAAGCTTCTGCCTTCTGCCTTCTGCCTTCTGCCTTTAAGCCAAAATCTCTGTATTCTATGTTAATGAAAACCGCTATAGTACTATGCCAAGGGCGAAAAAAGAATATTTAGAATAATAACGGGACTGAAAAGATTATCGTTCAGATATCTCCTGGATTAAAAAAGGATACTCACACTCATAAATGATATAGCGTTTCTCAAATTAGTGAGGTACACCTATATTTATTTCGATTCTATTCTATTCTATTCCCTATTCTCTGTTCCCTATTCTCTGTTCCCTGTTCCCTGTTCCCTGTTCCCTAAAACAAACGAATAAGGATACTCACACTCATAAATGATATAGCGTTTCTCAAATTAGTGAGGTACACCTATATTTATTTCGATTCTATTCTATTCTATTCCCTATTCTCTGTTCCCTATTCTCTGTTCCCTGTTCCCTGTTCCCTGTTCCCTAAAACAAACGAATTTTGTACCTTACCAATATGGGAATTGCTATATAGAAGTTATTTATTTTGACAAAAAAATAAAGTTTCAAGTTCTCGCATTCCTATTGCAGGAGGTAGTGATAACTGTTTCGCTACGCCATATAAAAAACGCAATTCCTCCGGAAGAGGTTAACTGATAACTGAATTTACTCCTATAAAAAGTCTAACTATTTGTAGAAAACATTTATCACACTTGGTATTATACAATTGGAAATCTAGATATCCGCCCCCCATAAACTACTAACTTTGGGTATAATATCTCTATATCAAAATTTTCTGTATCTAACGAAGAAAGTTTTCATAGTAATTAAAAATTCTACTGATGAAATAAAAAGTAGTTTTCTAGTAAAACACAAATTTTTTTTACAAATAGCCTGAATAGGAAACTAATTTGCCAGAATATAAATAGACCAAGAGGTTGTTAAAAATTATCAAGGACAACTTATGGAATCAGCTTATGTTTTCTGTCTAATTATTGGTGGAGCATTTGTGGCACTCTCCGCCTTTGCCGGTCTAGATGGTGTAGATTTTGACCAAGACTTTGACCCAGACTTAGAAATTACAGACCAATCAAGTACACAAGTTAATACTTCAATATATCAACGTCGCCGAAGATTATGGCTACCATTATTCAGCCTAAAATTTTGGACTTTTGGCAGTTGTTTCTTTGGGCTAACTGGAATTTTATTATCGTATATTTCGCCCACTCTTTCACCAACAATAATTGCCATTATTTCTATAATTGTTGGTATTTTATGTGGCACAATTATGGCATGGGTATTACATACCTTAAAAAACCGTCAAGCTGATAGCTTGGTGCGTAGTGGCGACCTCGTAGGTCTTTCTGGAATTGTGGAGATTCCTTTTGATAAAAATAGTAGAGGAAAAATTAGATTAAATGTGAAAAATTCTGTTATAGAATTGATGGCTTTTACTGAAGAATCTAGGGAATTTACTAGAGGAGAAAAAGCATTTATCGTGGGAATAGAAAATAATAGAGTATGGGTAGTATCAGAAAATTATCTAGATAAAACATCAGAGGATGAATCTTAATTTTTTTCAGCTATCCTCGAACGCGATTTTCCAATTCCCCAATTTCAAGAAATTTTATGCACAACTTAAATATAGTTGCGAGATGAATAAATCGGCATGAAAAATCAACTTTTAATGTTAGCCTATATTTCAGTGGGAGTAGGAATATTTGGTGGGATGTTAATAGTATTATTGTTGTCGATTTTTCGACAAAACCAAGTAATAAATAGTCTTGTCAGACCTCAAGATTTTTTAGGTCTACCCTGCACTGTGGAAATTCCATTTGATACTCATAGTAGAGGTAAAGTTAGTTTAAATGTTAAAGGTTCTAGCATAGAATTAATTGCCCGTACAACAGAAGAATCTAAAGAATTTACTAAGGGAGAACAAGTATTTATTATCGGCACAGAAAATAATCAGGTGTGGGTAATTTCCAAATCATCTTTTCAACACCAGGAATAATCATCAATGAAGAAGGCAGAAGGCAGAAGGCAGAAGGCAGAAGGGAAAATTGCTTATGGATAGTTAACAACCGGCTAGTCCGTGTCTTATAACCCCAAAAAATTTTAAGCACCCCCGTTGACGGTGGGGTATTAAACCCGCCACAGAAAAGATAATGAATAATCGCAGAGATTTTTAGGGAAGAAATAAACGATTTGTAGGCCAGTTAGCTCGAACTTTCATACTACTAGATGAAAAATACTATATTTCACAAAAATCAATGAGGAAATTTAACTAATGAAAAGTAAAAATTTAGAATCAAATAAAGCCGAATTAACCACTGTAGAAATAGCACAAATTCCTCCTGTAATACAAAAGGAGCCAATTCAGAATTTTACAGGAAAAATTTCTACAAGTTTGCCCATCGCTCTATCTATATTTGGAGTGATAGTATTAATCTGGTTTATCAACACATTCATACAAATTTGTAAACCCAATGAAATACTAATTTTATCCGGTCGGAAACGGCGGACAAAAGAAGGGGAAACAGTTGGTTATCGCGTAATATTTGGTGGTAGAGCAATTCCCATCCCAATTCTAGAAACAACCAAAACAATGGACCTACGCACCATGCCAGTACCTGTGGAAGTGCGGAATGCTTACTCCAAAGGCGGTACTCCACTAAATATTCAAGCGATCGCCAATATCAAAGTTTCCAATGACCCGAAAATAGTAGGCAATGCCATAGAAAGATTTCTCGACCGCGACCGCTCAGAAATTACCCGTGTAGCAAGAGAAACTCTAGAAGGAAACCTGCGGGGTGTGGTCGCCACCCTGACACCAGAACAACTCAACGAAGACCGTCTTCAATTCGCCGAACGCATTGCTGAAGACGTGAGTCGCGACTTAGCAAAATTGGGTTTGCAACTCGACATCCTGAAAATTCAAAGCGTTTCCGATGACGTAGACTACCTAAACTCCATTGGTCGCAAACAAATTGCCATGATTCGCCGAGATGCTGAAATAGCTGAGTCTAACGCCAAAGCAGAAGCAGACCAAATAGAAGCTGACTGCCAACGACAGTCAGAAACTGCCAAAACCGAGTCATTAACATTAACCGTTAAAAAAGAAAACGAACTCCGTAAAATTCAAGCAGAGTTGGAACAGCAAGCACGTTCAGAAGAAGAACGAACCAAAGCAGCAGCTAAAGAAGCAAGGGCAAGAGCAGAACAATTATTGCAAACAGTCCGCGCTGAGTTAGAGAGATTGCGTTTAGAAGCGGATGAAGTATTGCCAGCAGAAGCACAACGGCAAGCAAAAGAACTCATAGCAAAAGGAAATGCTGCTTCTCTTTCAGAAAATGCTCAAGCTGAAGCTTTAGTTAACGATATGCTTTCCCAGGTTTGGCAAGAGACTGGTAAAGATGCTGCGGAATTGTTCTACTTACAACAAATTAGTATGATTTTGCGTGAGTCTGCTAAGGTAACCGAACAAGTTAAATTGGAAAATATCAAAGTTATCGATAGTGGAGATGGCAAGTCAATCGCTAGTTTGGTGAATGCTTATCCTGAAATCTTCCGCCAGTTCCTCAAAAATGTCAATCAAACCCTTGGCGTTGATGTGACAGGAAACTTCAGCAATGGGAAAGAAGTTACCTCAAATCAGGTTAAACAGTTATAGGTTAAGTATTTAGGAGTCACCGAGTCAGTCCTCAGTCCTCAGGAGTTAGAAGGGAAGAAAGGAGGAAAGAAAGGAATTGAGTAAAGATAATTTCAGTATTTCTTTGGTACTGTCGGTACCCGGAGTTCTTAAATTTTATTTATAACTGACCCGTCCGAACACGATCGGGACTTATGCAGAGACTCTCCTCCTGACTCGGTGACTCCTATAAAAAGCCTAACTATTTTTAGCAAACATTTATCAAATTAGTAAGTAGGTGAGCATAAATAAACACAATATCATAGGACAGGTTTTGAGAACTAGACCATTCTTACCTCAAAGCTTTCAGTTAAACCTACCCCTACAATTTTTTCAACGTTTCATTAGACCTACCTACTTATATCATGTCCGGTTAAACAGTGATAAATAAATAACTACGGAGTCCTCAGGAGTCAACCCACCCCTCGCCCCTCCCAGGAGGGGAAGTCAGGAGTCAGGAGGAAAGAGGTAATAAAGAAGAACAACAGCAGAAGAAGGAGAAAGTTTTTTTATAACTAATTATCCGGACATGATATTATTCTTTCTTCTTCCCTCTTCCTTTTTCCTTCTTAAATCACTAAAATAACGGAGTAAAAAAAATCATGGAAATAGTATTAGCGTTACTGGCAGTTTTCGGTCTTGGTACTGGTGCAGGTGTCTTTGTCATTCGCAACCTTTATTATATTTGTCAACCAAGTGAAGTCCTAATTTTTTCTGGAAGTCGTCACCGTGTTGGAGACAGCGATAAAAAAGTTGGATATCGTCTTGTCAAGGGAGGTAGTAGCATTCGCGTCCCCCTATTAGAACAAGCTTTCCGCATGGACTTGAGTAATATGATCATTGAACTTAAGGTTAATAATTCTTATTCTAAAGGTGGTATTCCTCTCACAGTTGAGAGTGTGGCAAATATCAAAATTGCTGGTGAAGAACCTACTATTCACAACGCGATCGAGCGGCTGCTAGGCAAAACTCGCCAGGAAATTGAAAAATTAGCTCAGGAAACTCTAGAAGGAAATTTGCGTGGTGTTTTAGCTTCTCTGACACCAGAACAAGTCAATGAAGACAAAATTGCTTTTGCTAAAAGCTTGCTGGAGGAAGCAGAAGACGACCTAGAAAAATTAGGTTTAGTTTTGGATACTCTACAAATTCAGAATATTGCTGATGATGTAGGATATCTTGATTCTATTGGTCGAAAACAACAAGCTGAATTGTTACGAGATTCTCGTATTGCTGAAGCACAAACCCAGGCAGAATCAATTATTCGAGAAGCAGAAAACCAAAAAAATACTTCTTTCAAACAGATTGAAACGAAAATTGCTGTAGCTCGTGCAGAAGCTGAAAGGCGCATTCAAGATGCGGTGACAAAACGGCAAGCAGTGGTGGCAGAAGCGGAGGCTGATATTGGGTCAGAGGTAGCGCGGACTCAGGCTGAGGTGGCAGTGCAGAATGAGCGTATTAAGCAAGTTGCACAACAGTTACAGGCAGATGTAGTTGCTCCCGCAGAAGCTGAATGTAAACGAGCGATCGCTACTGCCAAGGGAGATGCTGCTGCTATTGTCGAACCAGGAAAGGCACAAGCAGAGGGTATTAAGAAGTTGGCAGAATCTTGGAAAGCTGCTGGTGCAAACGCACGAGAAGTTTTTCTATATCAGAAGTTGGAAGAGTTGCTGAAGATTATGGTATCTACTGTGCCAGAAGTTGATGTGGATAATGTTACCGTAATTAATGCTCAAGGTGGAAGCAATGCGACAAAAATGGCTGCTTTTTTTGAGGAGTTAAAGCAAACTACTGGTATTGATGTAGCTGCTACAGTCAATAGTTTAAGCGATCGGGGTATAGGGAGTAGGCGAGATGGGGATATCGAGACACCCAGAAACTACTGGACTGACACACCTTAAATGGTGCCTTAGTCAGTCCAGTAGGGTGTGTTAGCGATAGCGTAACGGAGCGAAACATTTGGGATAGGCGGTGCGTTACATTTCATTAACGCACCCTACTAGACATCTCCAGAAAAGAGGCAACAGGCAACAGCTCCGGAAAGCAACAGGGAACCCACCCCGAACCCCTCCCAGGAGGGGAATAATTGATAATTTATGGATAAGAATTGATTTTATTTTTATTTTTACCAGATGTCTACTAGACTGACACACCTTAAATGGTGTCTTAGTCAGTCCAGTAGCGTAACGCACCAAAACATTTGAGATCAGCGGTGCGTTATACCAAATTAATAAATATTTGCTACAAATAGCTAGGATATTTCTTAGGAGTCAACCCACCCCTAACCCCTCCCAGGAGGGTAACTCAGTCGGATAGAGTCAGAATCAATAGCTTCAATACCATTTTTCAGGTCGTAAATTATTCTTTTCTCTTGGTGCGCGTTCCCTTGCGACTGGCGTCGTCGCGGGGTCGCACCGCTTTGTCAAAGGACATATCCTGCATTTGTCTTTTTATTCCTCTTACTATTCGTAACATTATTTTTTCACGCTTGGTATTACATTTCATTAACACACCCTACTAGACTGTCGCTTAACCTAGCCTACTTGCTAAATACTATTTATTAACGTGATGTAAGCCTTTAATCATCTTTACCATTTTGAGGGTTATTTTGACACTTTCCAAGTGTAGCATTACTTTTGATAAATGGTATAACTGGATATTAGGAAAAAAATTGATGGTTTAAAGGCAATAACTTTGAAGTTTTATAGTGTTCCAGTATTCTGAACTTTAGCTTTAAGTTCTGCTCTAGTTTTTATGAACTGATTACCAAATTCAGTTACTCGACAATATTTTGTTAAATCAATAAATAGCCTTATATCCTCTATTACTGTCTGTTTCCATTTGACTAATGTAGCTTTTTGGGTCAATTAATTCAATCAATTTAAAATCTCGCAATATTCTTAAATCAATAGCTGCATTCGGAGTTACATGAAAAGAGAAAGGCAGATTTTGTGCAGTATAAAGATTTAAAAAATGAATAATTTTGTATTTTGATTCATCAAGCAAAAAGTTAAACATAAAGGTTTGAAGTGAGTCTAATTTCTTTTGTTGTTGCTGAATTAGCTCTATTTGTTGTTGCTGTAAAGTATCTATATCTTCTTTTTGTTTATCAACTTCTTGTTTTAATTCTCGGAATTCAGCTTCAAATCCCCCGCTACCTATTTTTAAAGTTTTGATCAAATTTAGTAAGTCTGTTTGAAATAGGATAATTAATAAGAGCAAGCATACATCACTAGGAGTTATCTCAGGGATTTTAGCTAATTTTCCTGTTTCTATGCTAGTAATAATCGGGAAAATTAATAATCTGAGAGAAAGATAAAAAGTGACAAAAATAGAAGCTATTTTAATATACATGGAAAAAGGCTTGTAAGATTTTTCGTTTTGATTCATAGTTTATTTATTCGTAAGGATTCAGGTGGAGGAGTATTGACAAAAGAGACAATAGGGTAGAAAATCGCATCCATGAACAAAAACCAGCCACTAGAACAAGATAGAGAAAGACTAAACCAGTTGCCTACTGAGGAACTGGTCATTTATGTTATCAATTATCAGTTATCAGTACCTCTGCAATAAGGAGGCTACGAAAATACGGAATTCTCTTTTTTTTATCCCCTTAAAAGCAGAGACCTAGATAGCAAAACTTCATCAAAACCACCATCAAGCAACCTACTCAAAAAACCAGAAACTGACTACTAAAAATCGGCGTTGGTGAATCAAACTATGAATTAAGATATTTGGGTGTTGCATAATCAAGGAACGAACTAATCATTACGGAGTTTGCACGCAACGTCCCTACATCCAACCTATTCCCTAAGCACAAAAATCATCAGGATAATTCACCAAAGCCTAAAAATCATAATCATTCAGCAACGTCAATTTCTGACTCCTGAACTACTGACTCCTTTCTCAATAACCTAAAAAAAGTTACACACTTGACTAATTTCTAACTCAAAACCCAATTTACCAGAGTCCGAACGCCATAACCAGTTGCCCCAGCATTATTGTAACCATTCTCAGCATCTATCCATACAGGACCAGCAACATCCAAATGCGCCCAAGGTGTATCTTTAACAAACTGCTTCAAAAATAAAGCAGCAGTAATAGCACCACCAGGACGAGGTCCAGTATTTTTCATATCAGCGTGCATAGCTTTCAACCCCTCAAAGTATTTCTCCTCCAAAGGCATCCGCCATAGTTTCTCACCAGCACTTTCTGCTGCTGCCGCCAGTTGCCCCGCTAAATCATCATTAGGACTCCATAAACCAGCAATATCATTACCCAATGCCACAACACAAGCACCTGTGAGAGTAGCTAAGTCAACGATCGCATCTACTCCTAATTTATCGGCAAAAACTAAAGCATCGGCCAAAGTTAAACGCCCCTCTGCATCCGTATTGTTAACCTCAATAGTTTTACCATTAGAAGCAGTGAGGAAGTCTCCAGGGTGCATGGCGTGGCCACTAACCATATTTTCAGTGACAGCGCTAATAAAGTGAACTTCCACATCTGGTTTTAACTGAGCGATCGCCTTCACAGTACCAAAAGTTGTACCAGCTCCACCCATATCAACTTTCATTATTTCAATACCACTACCAGAAGGCTTTAAGTTTAAGCCACCAGAGTCAAAAGTTAAGCCTTTCCCAACTATTGCTAACTTTTTACGAGGAGTACCTTCTGGTTTGTAGGTGATATGAATAAATTTTGGTGGAATATCGGAAGCTTTAGCAACTCCCAGGAAAGCTCCCATGCCTAATTTTTCACAATCTTCTTGTTCTAAAATTTCTATAGTTAGCCCAAATTCTTTAGCCAAAGCTTCAGCAGTTTCAGCCATAGTTATTGGGGTACAAGAATTAGCAGGTGCTGCTACAAGTTCCCTGGCTAGGATCACCCCAGAACAGATTTTCTGGGCACGGGCGATCGCTTCATCAGAGCCAGCTAAACCGATTAACTCTACTTTTTCTACATCTGGCCCTTGATCTTCCAGTTGAGATTTAAAGCGATTATCTTGATGGAGGACTAACTCAATGCCTTCTGTGATGGCTGTAGTTGTTGCTTCAGCATTGTCACATATTGGCAAGCTAATGCCTAGAGTTTTGCACCTCTCCTTTTTTGCCAAGCGTCCACAAGTTGCTGCTGCTTGGCGCAGAGTTTCTAATTTTAACTCTTCCGATTTACCCAAGCCCACTATAATAATTTTACGGATGGATTTTTTGCTGCCCACACGAGTCGAGGCACTGCTGTTGACTTTACCCTTAAATTCTGTTTCTTCGATTAGTTCAGATAAAGTGTCAGTCAGCTTTTCATTCAAATAGGCCATATCCCCGGTTAATATGCTATTGGTATCTTCAAATAAACCAATGGCTAAGGCATCTCCGGTCCATTCTAACAGAGGTGTATTGATTGCTCTAATTTCCATCTTGATTTCCTTTTAACTGGTAATTGGTAAATGATCTTAATCGTTTTTTTGAGTTCAAACTCGGATAATTACTTTTTTAATTATTTTTTTGATTAAGTTAATATGTCAGCATTTCCTCCTGAATACTTACCTTAATATACCTTAATTTTGGGAATAGATTTCAATAATCAGAAAAGAGATCGTTGAAACTGGGAATGGTTTTTTAGGTATCAGCTAGTTCCTAAATACTAATCCCTTTTAAATAGGTATCATTTTACTCATAGATAATGCTCAAAGTTTATATCTTTTAGATAAAAATGCAACATCATATCGAAAAATTAATATTTGTTTTTACGTAATACTTGAAAATGTAATATTCATAGTTTTAAACTGTAGTTATATTATTCTTAATTCATATTAAGTTGATTTTCTCCTAGTAAATATTTTTTTATATGTAAGAATATTTTTAGTTTCCAACAATAAGTTATCTATTATTAATTTTAGATATACTATGCTTGTTAGGCAGAAGTATATATAAATTTTTCTCTATGTAAAATAGAACATATCGATAGATAAACAAAGAGTTACCGAGGGACAAATCAGCAACGCCTTATATTAAGCATAAAAATAGATTCAATCCGGAAACTAATAAGAAAATGTGTAGGTCACTAAAGAAAATAATCCAAGATATGATTACTAATAGGGGCTAAGTCAAAATTTTGATGAAAGTCCATTGCTCAACCCTGTCAGGACGACCAAGTCAGGAGGGAGGAAGAAGGAACAGGAGAAGAAAGTTTTTTATAACTAATTAAACGGACATGATATAAAAAAAAAATTTATACCATGCCAAACACCTTAAATATTTGTAGCAAACATTTATAAAAATGGTATAACTTGATTTCCTAGACATCCATCATATACCATTTTGAAAAAAAGAATGTTACGAATAATAAGTGTGATTAAAAGACTTGACAGGAGATGTCCCTTTGATAAAAAAAGAGAATTTCAGACCTAAAAACTGGTGTTGAAGCAATTTATTCTGACTCCTGACTCCTAATAAAAAGGCTAGTCATTTGTAGCAAACATTTATCAAATTCGTATAAACCTAAAACTAATTTAAAATTAATTAACTGACAATAAGTAAATGCTAAAGCAAAATATAACAAAAGTTTCTATACTGATCGGCGTTTCTATCAGTGCTTTGTTACTAGGAATTTTTCTACCAGAACTGACAAACAATAACAAAAGTATCTCTCAAAACACAATCCAAAATCAGAAGCTCAACCCGGAGCTAGATGTAACAAATTTTGTATCACTTCCACCCCAGCAACGAAGGAGTAAACTGGAAGATGCTATTGAGACAGGAAAATCTCTAAATAGCAGTAGGGCACGTTATATGCTAGCTAATGATTTAATGCAACAGGGAGAAGTAGAGTCGGCGATCGCTCAACTTAAGAATTTAGACCAAGAATATACAGTTCTAGCACCATATGCGTTCTTAAAACGGGCGCAAGCTTATGAATTAACCGGGGATGTTGAGAAAGCACAAAAAGCTTGGTCAGAATTATTAGCAACCTATCCAGAAGAACCAGTGGTGGCAGAAGCTTTGTATGTCCTAGGAAAACAAACGCCGGAATATTGGGATGAAGCGATCGCTAAATTTCCCGCTCACCCCACTACAGTAAAAATTGCTCAAGAAAAACTGAAGCAAAATCCTAATCAACCTCAATTGTTATTGCTCATTGCTAAATATGGTTTTCATGTGCCCGAATATGGAACAGTATTGGAACAACTGAGAACAAAATATGCCTCCCAGTTAACTCCTGAAGATTGGGAAATGATTGCTTTTGGATATTGGGAAAAGCAGGATTATCCTACAGGTGGCCTGGCATATCAGAAAGCACCCAAAACACCCAAAAATCTATATCGTTATGCTAGGGGTTTATGGTTAGGGAGAAAAACTAAGGAGTCCCGCGAAGCTTACAAAACATTAATTAGTCAGTTTCCCGATGGGGGAGAAGATACAGCTTTGGGTTTGATTCGTTTGTCGAGACTGGTCGATCCAAAAGAAGCAATAGTTTATCTCGACAGGGTAATTGCTAATTTTCCTAGCCATGCTGCCGAAGCTATGCTTGATAAGTCTAAGTTACTCGATCAACTGGAGTCTGCTAAGTCAGCTTCACAGGTACGTCAACAGTTGTTGAGTGAGTATAAGAATTCTGATGCGGCTGCTAAATTACGCTGGGAGTTGGCCGAAAAAGCTGCTGAGGGGGGCAATTTACAAGTGGCTTGGAAGTGGGCACAAGAGTTAACTGCGAATAATCCTGATAGTGAGTTAGCACCACAAGCAGGATTCTGGGTAGGTAAGTGGGCACAGCAACTTGGGCAGACAGAGGATGCTAAAAAGGCTTTCGAGTATATGATTTTACGCTACCCCCACTCTTACTATGCTTGGCGATCGGCGGTGATGTTGGGTTGGCCTGTGGGTGATTTTATTACTGTTCGTTCTCTATCTCCAAAGGTTGTACATACTAAAAAGCGAGATCCGCTGCCTTTTGGTTCTGACACATTGCGAGAACTATATCAGATCGGTCAAGACCGGGATGCTTGGAAACAATGGCAGGTAGAATTTGAATACCGGATGAGTCCAACTGTTGCTCAACAGTATACTGATGGTGTGTTAAGGATTGGTATAGGAGATAATTTAGATGGTATTTGGATGCTTACTAGCTTGAGCAAACGGGAAAAACCAGAGGAGATAGCTGAGTATAAAGCATTAAAGGAAAAGCCTACTTATTGGCAAACTTTGTATCCTTTTCCTTATTTGGAAACTATTGTGAAATGGTCTAACAAACGACAGTTAAATACTGTGTTAGTTACTGCTTTAATTCGTCAAGAATCTCGTTTTATGCCGAAGATAAAATCGGTAGTTGGTGCTACGGGGTTAATGCAAGTTATGCCAGAAACGGGTAAGGAGGCAGCTAAGAATATTAATCTTGTGAGCTATGATTTAGAGAATGTGAATGATAATGTTAATCTAGGTACTTATTACTTAGATTTTACTCATCAAGAGTACAAGGATAATTCGATGTTAGCAGTGGCGAGTTATAATGCTGGACCGAATGCTGTGAGTAGTTGGTTAAAGCGCTTTGGATTTAATGATGCTGATGCTTTTGTGGAGAAAATTCCTTATCCTGAAACCAGGGGTTATGTGGAGTCTGTCTTTGAAAATTATTGGAATTATTTGCAAATTTATAATCCTGAAGTTGCTCAGTTAATGGAGAGACATTACGCTAAACATAAAAAATAAGGAGTCAGGAGTTAGGAGTCAACCCACCCCTCGCCCTTCCCCCTCCCAGGAGGGGAAGGACCGAGTCAGGAGGGAATCAAGAATGAAAAAAGAGGAGGAGAAGGAGAAAGTTTTTTGATCGCTAATTATCCGGACATGATATAACTGACCCTTCCGAAGCTTAAAACTCAGACAAGGCAGATTTTTCTTTCTTCCTTACTTCCGTCTATCCTAGATCCCACATTCGGAACTTCAAGAGCGTATCATTAAAAGTAGTATATGAATCTGTAGCTTGGTAGGTATTTATACTATGCAAATCATCTCAATACTTTTTTCGTTCATCGATCTTCCTAATGAGACTTACACAACTTAACTGGTAAAATTAGACTATAATGCTTGTAAATCAATAATTTTACGTCGAAGCGCTCGCTACGGGACTTACACAAAATTTTAGAGCTGCCGAAATCAAGTAAATATTAAGGGGCTAAATTACTTACTATACTTCGATTCCAGTAGTTTGATGAATTTAATCTTTAATTGCGAAAAGCGATATTATATAAGACTTTTGGCGAAGTTTACACTTCTCATCTTCAGCCCAAATATAGCCCAAACTCTCTCTGTGAGAGGTAAATACGTCACGGTTATTAGTCAACCAATCAAAAAAACGGAAAGACATAGCTGTACGAAAAGCGTACCATTGCATCAGTAAATGTCTTTAAAGGTTGATTGGCCCATTGTCTTTGTAATCCTCCAGTTAGTTGATGCCAAATGATCAAAGTATCAGCACAAAATACCAAAATAAAATGGCGTTCTAGACTCCATTTATCTCTTACTTGATATTCTGTTAATCCTCACCATCATCATTGCTTATCGGTAAAAAACTTCTATCCAATTTCTGTTTGAGTAGCTATTTACTATCCACTCAGATGTTACTTTTGATGGCTCGACATTGGTCATAAAATTATCAATTTCTGTGGCCTCTTCTATAGAACTAGCATTGATAACGATAGCAAATGTTCTTTCTCCAAAAAGGCGTGAAGTTGATGCTCTAAATGTCATCACCCAAAGTTTTTTGGTTGTGTCTACAGTTAATATAACTCCCTCAAATTCCTCTATTCGGATGCTTTTTGCCCATTCATCTCTTCTAATTTCTGTTTCTGATTGGGATTTTTGTCTAACTACTATTTTTTCCTACGGAATGCTACGCAAACGGTTTTTGGCGATTCCTCCTAGATATTTTCATTCCTTTTCTTCAAGTTGGTTCATAAATCTTGTGTTATTGCCATAACCAGCATCAATTAAAACTTTTTCCTGACTATGGCCTCTACTGAGACTGCGGTCTATTAGCTCTATTCCTATATCTGGCTTTTTCTGAAATAGTTTGTCATTTTTTCCTTCTGGTAAAGAGCTGGAATGTTGATATAATTCAATATCTAAAGGGAAACTTTTTTTACCATCGTATCGGATGAGTTGTTACAGTTACTATTTCATTGTCTGTTTTACCAATTTCTCCTATGTATTGTCGTCCTACTCCAGATGTAAAATTACCGCTTCTTGCTCCGTCTTGACGCCGAGGAAACCTCGGCGCAGGCGGTGCGCTGTTTCGGTGTCCAGAATCGTCTAAAATCAACCCTTACCCTTTCTTGAATTTGGTTTGAGAACGTTTGTTAATTATTTCTAGACGACGTTTGCTAACGCAAAGCTTCGCTAACATTGATTTTACTAGGCTCGATTATGAGAATCTGCTATGAAATGATGTCGGCGATTATAAACTACTCCAATGGAGTTATTGGCCATTTGAGATATGTTTTTCCTTTCACTTTCCCCTAGTAATCCACCCAAATAGTGGCGGAATCCTGTTTTTTGGGGTGGGTTTTTCCCACAATCATCAAACTGTTGACACCACCTTTCAAAGCAAGGGGGCATTGCAGTAGGGGTTGTTTCTTTCGTTCCTTGCGATCGCTTCGACGTAAAATTATTGATTTACAAGCATTATAGTCTAATTTGGCCAGTTAAGTTGTGTAAGTCCCACTAGTAAAAAATTTACGCATAAATACTTGCTCTGATGATGACTCAATCACGGCAGCTATAATTTTCTTCTAAAATTCTGTCTCCTGTTTTCCCCTCCTGGGAGGGGCGAGGGGTGGGTTGTCTCGTGACTCCTTCTTCGGTTGCTACATTTTGTGGTGCGGAATGTGGGCTAGATAATTAAAGCCTTCTTCCTTCTGCTATATTAGAAATTTTATCAAGGATGAGGTACACCCGTGGCGAGCAAGATGCTCGCACAATAAAAGTTTTATTGGTAGTCGTACATTATCCGGCAATGTTTATTATGAGAACAGTGGGAACATCTTGCTCCCGTGCCTGGTATTACTTTTTGCTGTATACCATTACGCGAGCAGGATTACCATTTTATTTAAACTCCGTCTTTACAAGATTTAGTATGACTAGCACTTAACCATTGCTGAAATACCTCAAACCTGCCATCATCAGGATTAACAATACGATAAATTCGCAATCGCTTTTTCTGGTGAGTTTCTGTACGCAAACACTCCAAACTATAACCAATTTTATCCAAAAAACGCCGCACTATTGTAATCGGACTAGAATTTACCGCCAACCCTATCCCGACTATAGTTTTAATTGCTGCTCGGTTTGCTAAAGCGGTCTTGGCCAACAATTGCAAATCTTCATCAATATTTTTCAACTCCCGTTGCTTATCTTTCAACAATAGCGGTATTTTCAATAATTCCATCACCCCGATGGTTGCACCCAGTAAGCGATCGTTAAAATCAGGTATGAAAATATTTCCCTTGCCTAACTCCAAAATTGTTTTCGCTACCTCAGCATCTCGTGCTACTAAGTATTGTCGTCCTACGGTCATAAAATAATGTAGTTGCAACTGTTGATACCATCCAGCATCATCTTTTTCTACCAATTCAGAAGTTATGGGAATACTATAACGCAACATTAATTCAAATTTTCGTTGTTCCCGTTGTTGTTTGCTGGTTTTGGATAATCGCTTTTTGAGTTTTTGATACTCGGTTAAACTAATATTTCTGGCAGTAGCGATCGCCTCACATTCTGTCTGATAATTTTGCTTAATTACAGTAGCGATCGCTTCCTGTAAATCATTAATTTCTGTAAGTGTTTCTGATGATTTTTTGGCTTCTAAATTATTAGCTAAAACTTCTGGGGAAGCTTCGATAATATGATGTCCTTCGACTCGCAAAGCTTCTAAAATAGACTCTCGATATTGATTCATTCCTGCATTGAAACGAACCGCTATTTTTGCCCAACACAAAAAAGATTCTGCTTGAAAACCTGTTTCTATATCGTCCAAACTATCAAAATCTGATTGTTGTAATAGTCTAATATTGAGTTGAGTCAGACGTTGTTCGGAATTGAGCAAAGAAGTAATAGAAGTCGAACCATTACCAACTTGATTAAAACCAGAATTTGCTACCCATAAATATCTGGGAATATTCTCACGAACTCTACCCAAAGATTGACAAACTGAAGTTGCTCCTTGTACTCCTTGAGCAATAGCCCAAACTGAAGTGAAATGACCTTGAATATCAATACTAATTCCTGTTTCAATGGAGGGAGAAGCTAAGACAATATCATATTGTGGCAATACTTGATTTAATGATTTAATACAACCATAAGCAGGATGATTAGGTTCTGCTAAAGATTCTGAATCTATTCTGAGGATTTTTAAGTCAGGAAACTGTTTTTTTAGATAAGCTTCTAAAGCACGGGTTCCCCATTTACTGGTAATTTTTTGTGCTGACAAACACACCATTGGTTTGCCACCTTCACGGATATGTTTGTGTAAATCTGCTATTAATCTTTTGGGAGTAGTTTCTGGATAATTAAAAACTTGCCAAGCTTCTTTTTCTCCTGGTAGCCAATCATTTTGAATAATAAAAGGTTCTAATTTTACTCCTGCTAAAGCTTGTAGATAATCTATTGAAATATCGCTTAAGTCAGCATCAGCTATAAATACCTGACCGACACCTCCTAAAACATTTTGCATTAATGTTTTGAAAGACCTGAGAATTTCTACTCGGTTTTGCCGACAAGTATTAGAATTTAAACCATGCCAAATTACCTGTTCTATTTCATCAATAATTACCACTCCATTCGACCAATTTTCCGGATTAAAACTAGCCTGAGAATTAGGATGTAGGGAATCAATACATAAACCAATACCTAATAATTTATTATCGGATTTTTTATCTACTTCTGTAATATATTTTAGTCCAAAACGTTGACATAACTCTTGTACTAACTGTACTCTATGACCAATAACTAAAACCTTTTGACTGCGAGCTACAGCTTCACTGACAATTTTCTCTAATAACTTAGTTTTTCCAGTGCCCTTAGCAGATTTAATTCCTACTAATTTTGCCGGAAAATCAGTGCTATAGGCTAGGTCAAGATTATCTAACTTTTGTAAATTATTACTGCTGATAGAACCTAAAATATGTTGTTCGGAAAGATAACGACTATTAACTCTAATATTTACAGGATATGTGAGTTGGCTAAATGATTTAGCCTTCCAAAGTTCTAAAGGTAATGCGTTTTGATAAGCTTCATCAAACACACTTTGCCCATGATTTGCTATTAAATCGTCAACTCCTTTTCCTAATTCTGGATTCCAGGAAATAACTTTAACATTACATCCTTTTCTTGTGAGTAAATATCCAGTTTGTCTAATAGCAGCATTAACATTTTTAATAGTTTTAGGTTTAGTATCTTGGTCAAACGCAATATAAATTTCTCGATGATTATTTACCAGCTTTTCTAACTGAGGAATTAAATTTGATCTACCAATACGGTTGCCATATTCATCTCTAATAACTCGATATCCACCAAAAATTCCTGGTAAGGCGATCGCTACATAACCACCTGTTAATAAAGCACCTGTTTTTTTTGCTCCTTCAGTAATACATAAAGGTATTTGAGGATGGGCGATAAACCACTGCCAAAAACCAAAGTCTGGTTGATTATTATTAATATCTTCTGGCAGAATTTCTATTTGATAACGACTAGCAATTTGATGCCACAAATGTAGGGGTATTTTTAGGGCAAATAAACTGGTGGGAGTTTTCGGAGGATGTTCGTATTTAATTAACTTTTTTTGGTCATAACTGTGACGTGGTTGACTAGGTTTAAAACAACCCCAAAGGTCCTCTTCTCCTGTAAGTAAATCAATTCCCGAACACCACCATCCACCTTCTTCAATGTGTCGGTATCGCTTTAATATTTGGCTAGTTACTCGGCCATCATTTCGTCTAGGAATAGCATCAGAATAAAACAAAAATTCATAAGGCCGTTGTCCTTCTAAAGGGATAACATTAAGGTGTATTAATTGGTCATCGACACAGCTATTAGTCCATTCTCGGAAATAATTAATTTGTGTTTCGGTCTTTGGGGTCATTTAATAATGCACTCTATATACAGTTAAGGATTTTTATTATATTGGAAAAACACACTATATACATATAAAATTTTCTTAAGACTCCGGGACTAATGGCCTCAACAAATAATTTTTGAATAGCTATAAATCTTAATAATTGATACAGCAATTTAAAACTCTCTGGAGGTAAAAATTTTTGGCAGTAGCAATCTATTGAGCAGTTGCACAAAAAGTTAGAAGTATGGAGTCAAGAGCGTAATCAAACTGCTAGTAAGGTCATTTGGCATTTCTCTACTGACGATACTAGAGTCAAACTGCAACATCTTTATCCTGTGTTTGAAACTACCGAAGAGAATAATATCAAATCCGGTAGCATTGGTATAATTAGGGCTTGCTGAAAAAGTCTTATGGGTGAAGGTAGGAGACAGGAGACAGGAGACAGGAGACAGGAGTTAGGGGAATTTGAAGGAGGTAGGAGTAAGAATTTTCCCAAGATGGTTCTGCCCAACTCTTGACCAAAATCCTGAATTTTTGAACCATTACCACTTAAAACCTCGCACTTTTTCCAGATCTAAAATTGCTCAAACCAATATCAGTCAATAAGCGCGATATTTAATCAGCAAACCCTAATTAGATAGTTAATTAGGAGTCATATAGAATCCGGTTATATAGGTTATATAGTATATGTTTATAACTATACTTCAAGCATTCAATCTCCCCTACTCCCCTACTCCCCCCAACAATTCTAATAAGTGTTCAACCGGATTTGATATCAGTCCTCAGGAGTCAGGAGGAAAGAGAATTTAGAAATATTTGCGACGTTAGCGAAGATGAAACATTTTTTTATACCGAACCCTAGCGGATTTGATATAACTCCCCGATTTTTTCTCAGCACTGTCAATTCATAGCGATCGCCTATTAGACATCTCCAGAAAAGAGGCAGCTTTGCTGTAGGCAGTAGGGAACCCACCCCTCGCCCCTCCCCCTCCCAGGAGGGGAAAGAATTGATAATTTATGTGTGATAATTGATTTTATTTTGGATTTTTGGAGATGTCTATTTATTTCAACTAAGCATTTCCTGATATTTTCCGGGACTAATGGGTAGATATATTGGGCATGAGTATACTTGAGCATTACAAAATAATGTGTGATGCTTATGACAATGTAACACAAAGATATTTCTAAGCGTTAGATCATACCAATTTCATAGAAAATTACTACAGTCTCGACACAGGCAACAGGCAAAAGGGAAAGAAAAACTAGATAAAAAAGAGGAAAAAATGCTTTATTTTGACATTTTATGGATATATACAATTTTTAATTGTAGCAATAAATCACAAATTAAGATGTAACTACCTTTTTTGAATTTGGTATAACTTTCAAGAAGTTTAGCATTTAGTAATCGAATTGAGGGGTCGAATATTGAAAGAAGATATATTTCTAAGAACGGAGTTAAAGTCTGGGATGCTAAATACTCCTGATATGTAGAAAATTTCAGAAAATCTAGGACAACTTAATTTTAGTTTTTCTCAAGATTTTCTGGCGTTGCTGATTCTAGGTATGATTTGATAATTTGGGATTGTTTGAACTACTTGTTAATATTAACTGTTCCCTGTTCCCTGTTCCCTATTCCCTATTACCGATAAACTTACTTTCATACCTTAATTCAGCAATGCCGATTTTCTTATAGTAGTCGCCATGATTGTATTTGGCATATCAAAAATTTAAAACTCAGACAACGCAAGATTTTTCCTTCTTTCTTCTTATTTCTGCCTTCTTCCATAGCAATAAAACTTTGAAAATAAAGTATCAAAAGCAACCAAATAAAAATTAGTTAAACTAACAATTAATCAATAATAAAGAATTTCGTAAAGAAATGGAAAATTGTCATTATATCCCCTTTATAATTCCATAAAGGTTGAATTAGGGTGCGACAAGTGCTAATCGTAAATCCCATTTCAACCTCAGACAAAAGAGAGGAGAATCGGGGAGAATGATCAATCTACTGTGGCTTCAAGGTGGAGCCTGTTCTGGCAATACCATATCATTTCTCAATGCTGAAGAACCAAATATTTGTGACCTAATCACAGACTTTGGCATTAATGTACTTTGGCATCCTTCTTTAGGATTTGAACTTGGTACAAACGTCCAACAATTATTAAAAGATTGTATTTCGGGAAAAATACATTTAGATATTTTAGTATACGAAGGAACAATAATTAACGCTCCCAATGGTACGGGAGAATGGAACCGTTTTGCCGATCGCCCGATGAAAGATTGGGTTAAAGAATTATCCGAAGTTGCAGGTTTCGTCGTGGCAGTGGGAGACTGCGCTACTTATGGCGGTATTCCTGCAATGTCACCAAACCCCAGTGAATCTGAAGGTTTGCAATTTCTCAAACGGAAAAAAGGCGGATTTTTAGGAGAAGACTTCAAAAGTAAAGCTGGATATCCTGTTATCAATATTCCCGGTTGCCCCGCGCACCCAGATTGGATTTCCCAAATATTAGTAGCGGTTGCTACTGGCAGACTTGATGACATTACCTTAGACGAATTTCACCGCCCCGAAACATTTTTCAAAAGCTTTACTCAAACAGGTTGTACTCGCAACGTTCACTTTGCTTATAAAGCTTCAACTTCAGATTTCGGGCAGCGTCAAGGATGTCTATTCTATGACTTGGGTTGTCGCGGACCGATGACTCACTCTTCCTGTAACCGTATTTTGTGGAACCGAGTTTCGTCTAAGACTCGTGCAGGAATGCCATGTTTAGGTTGTACGGAACCAGAATTTCCATTCCATGACCTCGCACCGGGAACAGTATTCAATACTCAAACAGTCATGGGAGTTCCCAAAGAATTACCGACGGGAGTCAACCGTAAAGACTATGCTCTGCTAAGTATCGTTGCTAAAGATTCAACTCCCGCTTGGGCAGAAGAAGATTTCTTTACAGTTTAAAATTTGTAGGTTGGTTTGAGGCAACGAAACCCAACATAACAGGACTCAAAAAAGCTTTGTAGGTTGGGTTGAGGAACGAAACCCAACATAACAAGACTTACGCACCTAAACAACAAACCGGGTTTATTCACTAATTCCTCCAGCAACCAGGTTTCTGCCTAAGTCCTAAAAAAAGCTTTTGTTTGTAGTAGAGCTTTAGCCCGAAGATAGATAGAGCTAGAGCAATTCTACGAGCTTTGGACATGAGATTTAATATTGTTTGTTGGATTGCGCTGTCGCTTAACCCAACCTACACAAGCTATAGCTACTGATAACTGATAACTAAAAAAATGGTTCAAACTAAAGTACAAACATTAGACATTTCCCCCGTGGGGCGCGTTGAAGGCGACCTAGATGTAAGAGTTGACATTCAAGACGGATATGTAACCAACGCTTGGACTCAAGCACAAATGTTTCGAGGTTTTGAAGTCATCCTCAAAGGCAAAGACCCTAAAGCTGGTCTCATTGTCACCCCCAGAATTTGTGGAATTTGCGGTGCTTCTCACCTCACCTGTGCTTCCTGGGCGTTAGATACAGCTTGGCAAACAGAAGTACCTCGTAACGCTATCCTTGCTCGTAACCTCGGTCAACTTGTAGAAACTCTCCAAAGTCATCCACGTTACTTTTATGGGTTATACGCGATCGACCTAACAAACAAAAAATATCAAAATAGCCCATTCTACGAGGAAGCTTGCAAACGTTTCGCAGCATTCACAGGTACATCCTACGAACCAGGTATTACTGTTGCAGCAAAACCTGTAGAAATATACGCTCTATTCGGCGGTCAATGGCCTCACTCTAGTTTCATGGTTCCCGGTGGTGTCATGTGCGCTCCCACTCTCACCGATGTTACCCGCGCCTGGGCAATGTTGGAATATTACCGCACTAACTGGTTAGAACCAATATGGTTAGGTTGTTCCATTGACAGGTTTGAACAGATTCAAACTTATGACGATTTCATGGAATGGTTGGATGAAAATCCCGCTCATGCTAGTTCTGACCTGGGTTTCTATTGGCGTATGGGTCTGAATATTGGTTTAGATAAAATTGGTGCCGGTGTCGGTAAATATATGAGTTGGGGATACTTGCCTCACGAAGACAAATATCAACGCCCAACTATTGAAGGTCGGAACGCTGCTATGATTATGAAAAGTGGTGTCTACGATAGCACTACAGATATTCATCAATTGATGGAGCATACTTTTACCCGGGAGAATACTGCCCACGCTTGGTATAACGAGGGTGATGGAGATGTACATCCTTTTGACCGCACTACCGTACCTATTCCTAATAATGATATTGACTTTGACGGTGCTTATTCTTGGTCAACTGCTGTATCTCACCAAGACTTAGGTCGGATGGAAGTTGGTGCTTTAGCGCGGGAATTGATATCAGGTGGCGACCATGGGGAAAGTTGGCAGTACAAAGACGGTTTAGTTTTAGATATGTTCAAGAAAATGGGGGTACCGAGCGTACATTTGCGCGTGTTTGCCAGAATGCACGAACTAACTAAATTGTACCGTGAAACCGAACGTTGTTTGCGGGAGTTTAAGTTGCGCGATCCTTGGTATATTAAGCCTGAAGAAAAGGATGGTCGTGGTTGGGGTGCCACTAACGCTAGTCGTGGTTCCCTCTGTCATTGGGTGGAAATAGAAGGCGGTAAGATTAAGAATTATCAGGTTATTGCACCGACTACTTGGAATGTCGGACCCCGTGACGGTCAAGGGGTGCGCGGACCTATTGAGGAGGCATTAGTGGGTATTCCTATTGCTGATGTGAATGACCCTGTGGAAGTCGGTCATGTTGCTCGGTCTTTTGATTCTTGTTTGGTGTGTACCGTTCACGCTCATGATGCTAAGACTGGGGAAGAGTTAGCAAGGTTTAGGACATCATAATTAGCTGTCAGCTTTCAGCTATCAGCAGTCAGCGAACAGGTAAAAAAAGGACGTTGGATGCAGCGTCCCTATTGTGACTCTAAACATTTTTTAGCTAAAGAATAAAGGTTATTAGTTGGCTTTAGTTATAGTTCAGTTTGAGAGATGGTTTTAATATGAGCTTGTAGCCATCGGGTGAATGCTTCTCGATTTAATTCTCCAGAAGCTACTGCTAAAATAACTTGTTCTTGTTCGTCCACAGAAGCATTAATTTCTAGTCCATTCAGGATGAAAAAAACTTCCATTGCTGCGTGTCCTGTTCGTTTGTTACCATCAATAAAAGGATGGTTCATGATCATCAAAAAACCGAGGGCAGCAGCTTTATCAATGACAGTTGGATATAAGTCTTGTCCAGAAAATGTCGCTGCTGGTTGTGCTACTGCTGATTCTAAAGCAGGGCGATCGCGTAAACTATTAGCTCCTCCTGTTTGGGTAATGATTTGCTGATGCAGTTCCATAATTTCTGATAGGCTCAGATCGCGAGTCATACTAACCGCTTATAGAGTTCAGAATTTTTAGTTAATACATAAGTTAGCTGCTAGATTAAAGTCAGTTTGAGATTCCTGTAACCATTCAGCAATTTTTGATTCTAGAATTTTCTCCGGTGAGGTTTTCTGCTGGTTGGCAATTTGTTGGATACATTTGTATTGTTCTTTTGATAGTTGTATAGTTATTTGGTTCATGGCACTATCCTATAAATACTTTCTTTTGCTATTATAGACAGACAATCCTTTTTTGGGAGCATAATATTGATGGAAACAATCTTATTAAGTTATGAAGAAGTTGGAAAGATTGCTGAACAGCTTTATCAAAATAGCATCCGCTAGTAGAAGTCAGAAGTCAGAAGTCAGAAGTCAGAAGTTGATTCTTTGAGTCTTTTAACAGTAGCGACTAATATTTTACAGCAAATTCCAAGTATAGTTAAACTAAGCAAACCCATTTCCAGTTGCCCTTTATAGGGTCTGCTTGTCTTCAGAACCGGACGTGAGACTTTCACCTCATCACGGCTCCTCTCTTAAACGTCCCTTGTCATGGGTACACCCTTAAAATTCCACTTTGGATTTAATGAGTCCTATGGTTCACTGCTTTTAAATCCTCGGCAGTTTTAACGTCGTGGCAATGTCGGTGCAACAGTTGTTTGTTTTTATAGGTGTTATCACCGCCTTCAGACCAGGGAACGATGTGGTCAACTTCGATTAAATCCGTTGGTCTAAAGTGTAATCCACAAGATGCGCATTTACCTTTTTGTCGCTTAAGTAGCGTTGTTACTTCCTTCCTTACGCCTGGATGTTTGCCAATTCTGCTACCCCAATAAGTCCAGTCACCGTCAAAGGGTGATTTATTACCTTTAACCTTGATGTGCCTTACGATAGGAACATCTGAGTGTTGGTTTAGTAGAGTTGTTGGGAAATATAGCAATGTGCGCTGGCATATTTACAAATTACAAGAACTGTCCAATAGCTAAAAGTCTTATACTATCGGTCTTTTATTCCTCCTGTTGCCTGTTGCCTGCGCACAGCGCTATAACTGAGGTGGGGAAAAACGAAAATGAAAACAGATATATTTTGTTAGTAATTTAATTATTTATGCTGCTATCAGGTATAAGTTCCAGCCATCCAGTTGCTGTTAACATTAGAGTTGTCGCTAAATAAAGGGAAAAAATCACTCTAACCTAGACAGAGCAATAATTCCAAGCATTATTGCCTTCCAATAGCTACAATCCTTACAGAACAAGGTTTTTAGGTATTTTTTAAGTTATAAAGCGACAAGTCTATCAATTTGTCATCAAAATCAATAAGCGTGATTACAGTAAATTTGGCTGACAGCTCCATAACGTTTGACACCCGCAAAGGCGTTTTCACATATCACCCTTGATTTGCTCAATTTCCGATTTTCCGATTTTTGTTGCTCACTTAATTGTCCTCCCTTTGGCTTTTTATGGGGGATACGGATATTTTCATACTGGTGTTGAATACCTTGAAAACCACTATCCACTTCAATTGGTATCACGACCGGTATATTTCCTATTAGCTTTTGTGAGTCATGGAATTTTTCCTGAATGTAACTTTCCTTCTCGTGCCTGAGTTAATACTAACACTTGCTGATTTTGGTCTACTGCTGCTAGATGTTTGCGAGTTAGACGTTTTTTTTTCCCGAATAATTCAGTTTTTGTTTTTCTGAGTCAGTGGGTCGTTGCACTGGCCGTTCTGTGCCATCCATAATTACTCGTTCTACTCCAGGGAAACGCTCTATAAATACTTGGACACAATTAATTTGACGCTCGGGTAGTACTTTTTTTTCTCCCAGGGTGGCTTCTAAAATAGGTTGTAAACGATGAACCCAATGATGTGCCTGGCTGCGATCAATATCAAACAAGATGCTGGCTACATCAAAGGTTGGATAACATTTAAAGTAGAAGAGAATGTAGAATAATTTGTCTTGAGTGGTGCGTAAACGAGCCTTACGGCCTCCTCCAACAGAGCGTTGACCAGGTTTCAAGAGCAATGTTTGCTCATACATTTGATTAAAGGGCTTCAACAAAGTGTAATCTGCTTTACGGTTTAATCCTGTTAATGCTCTGAGTAACCTGTCTTGTTTTAAGGCTCGTTCAATATTTAGCATTTTTCTGACCAATTTATTATTTGCTCATTTTACCTTATTTCCCAACAACTCTATTATTAAGGATTTTCATCGCTGTGAGTTCTTCGTCTCAGATAACCTTTAGGGTTCCATGTTATGAGAAAAGATTCTCTACCCCTGTCAATTTCAAAATCAGAATTCTCATTTACAAAAGCTTCAATGGCTTCATAAGGACCAGACTTGGGTCCTACAGGCAATCCGTGATGGCATATGCCATCTTCAACTATGAAATAATCTCCGGTCTTTATGAGTGTGGAATAAGTCCTTAACACGGAAAAATTTCGGGAGTTTGGTAGCCCCGTAACTTTAGTTCGGGGCGGAAAAACGAGCGGCGGTTTCAACCGCCGTGATCAGGGTCATTAATGTATTCCAAAATCTTAGCGGTGCTGACCTTCCCCGTAGTGTCATAAAAATAGCTGTGAGTCCATAAACTAGGCAGTTTGCATAGCTGAGGAAACTCCAGTCGCAACAGTCTCGATGACCTACCTTTTAAAGCTTTGACTATTTTATGAATTGCTAGGTCGGACCCATGCTCTACCAATACATGAACGTGGTCTGGCGCTATTTCCAATCCTTTAATTAACCAACCTTTTTCTGTGGCAACTTCCGATAAGATAGCTGCCAATCTTATTTTTACTTGGCCCACTAAAACTTTCTTGCGCCTCTTGGGAATCCAGACTAAATGGACGTGGGCCAAACCTACCGAATGGTTGCCATGTCGGTATATTTTTTGTTGGTTCTTCATGTTGATAGATTGACGCTTATCGACATATTGATGATCATAGAAGCATGAGTAAAAAAACTAAGAAAAAAGTAAAAAATCTAGGATGCCAGCAAGTTTTATTGCATCCAGATCAAGAACTACGGGCCATATTAGAATACTTGTGCGGCGAGGCCAATAAAGTGTTCAATTGTTCTGTTTATTATGCTCGACAAGTTTGGTTTAAAGAAAATAGATTTGTCTCCAAAAGTGAACTTTGCGAGCAGATGAAATGGAACCGACATTTTAACGCAATGTATGCCTCTAGTGCCCAACAAATATGCAATGGTGTTGTTGAATCTTTCAGCAGTTTCAGACAGCTACTAAAGCTGTTTGGTAAAGGTGAATTAGCCAATAAACCCAAGCCGCCTAACTATCGAAAACCTGGTTTATTTACAGTTTCTTATCCTAAAAGATGGTTAAAATTCACGAACGAAGGAATTAGAGTTCCATTAGGACGCAAGGTTAAAGCATGGTTTGGATTAGAGGCATTTTACATTCCGATGGTAAGTAACTTAGATTGGGACTCAATTAAAGAAATTAGGATTCTTCCCCGTCACGGTTGCTTTTATACCGAGTTTGTCTATGAGATGAAAACGCCTGTGGCAGTTAAGTTAGATGCTGGTCAAGCACTTTCCATTGACCACGGTTTAGACAACTGGTTAACTTGTGTAGATACCCAAGGAGATAGCTTTATTATTGATGGGAAACATCTCAAGTCAAAAAATCAGTGGTACAATAAGCAAATTGCCACAATTAAAGAAAATCAACCCCAAGGATTTTGGTCTCAAAGATTAGCTCGCATGACTGAGAAACGTAATCGACAGATGCGGGATGCTGTTAACACTCGCAGCGCGATTAGTTATTAATCACTGTCTTAAGCATGGAATTGGTACAGTGGTTTTTGGTTGGAATAAAGGTCAAAAACAATCAATTGAATTAGGAGCTAAAACTAATCAAAAGTTTGTACAAATTCCTACTGCCAGACTCAAAGAAAGAATAGAACAACTTGGCAATTTATATGGGGTGCAATTTGTAGAAACAGAGGAATCTTATACCTCGCAAGCATCGTTTTTAGATGATGATTTTCTCCCAATCTATGGTGAAAAACCCGATAACTGGGAACCCTCTGGAAAACGTATTAAACGAGGTTTATATCAATCTGCTGCGGGTTATTTAATTAATGCTGACTGCAACGGTGCAGCAAATATTCTCAGAAAAGTATCTGGAAAGCTTGGTCTTGACTTGAGCCAACTAAGTAGAGGCGCTTTGACAACGCCTTTAAGAGTTCATTTCTGGACGAATTAAGAATCTGCGCGTCTTTAGACCGCAGAGTGTCAAAATTATTGTCCTGCCTATTTACATACTTCCGATGTTGCGCTTACACGACTACACGGGACTCCTTAACCTGGGAAATCCCGACTGCTGGTTTGAGGTGAGGTGAGGTGGTATTCTCCCCCTGTATTTTTTTATGATCATAAAAAAATACCTCCTGCTTGTCAAGGGAAGCAGAACATTTTATTTTAGGAGGTGAAAAGTCCTCTTGATTCTCAGAATTTCAGTCTTATGGTTAAATCAAATACTAATGCTAAAGACTAGAACTACCATCAATCGAACGCAAAGCAAAATATAATAATGACATTGCTGATAATCACGGTATTCCTCTAAATAATTTCAATAAACAATAATAACCATAATAACTATGGCACAAACATTCAATCCGGCACAGGTCATTGCCGTTCAAGAAGACCTTGTTACCATTAAAAGGACATCCACTCATGCAAGACCTCTGATCAAAAATGAAGTGGTTTATATCTGTCCGCAACGACAAACGGAAGGTCGTGCCGAATCCAGGGGCAGCAACGACTGTAACCGCAGCATCAGCCTCCGCTACAGCTACACCAGCGCAGGCTGTACCATGATTACTATTTATTTCATACATACTATTTCGATGAGCACCATAACCTTGATCTGTATATAGTCTTCTTCCCCTAAAGTAGCCCCATCCGGCAAACTTACCTGGTGAATTGAAATCAGGATGATCCATGACTATTGACTCTTCCCTCCTGACTCATGACTCATAACCTCTGTAAATAACCACAATATCCTAAAATCAATAAAGTTTATTCTAAATTAGGGACATACCAGTGGCCAAATCAACAGAATCTAATACACAACCTCTCTCCCGCACCCCTTTATATGACCTATGCAGCGAACTCAAGGCCAGAATGGTAGAATTTTCTGGGTGGGAAATGCCAGTACAATACACTAGCATCAGCACTGAACATGAGGCAGTACGCACAAAAGCAGGAATGTTCGATATTTCCCACATGGGCAAGTTTATCGCTCAAGGTCACGATCTAATTAAGAAAATCCAATATTTAGTACCTTCCGACTTAAGCAGTTTAGAACCTGGTAGAGCGCAATATACTGTCTTATTAAACTCTGAGGGAGGCATTATTGATGACTTTATTTTCTATCGTCAAAGTGATGACCCCCTTACCAACGAAGCACGGGGTTTTATGATTGTGAATGCTGCCACTAAAGCTAATGATAAAGCATGGATATTAAGTCATTTAGAAGCTAGTGGTGTTAAATTTCAAGATGTCTCTGAGGAAAAAGTGTTATTAGCTGTACAAGGTCCGGAAGCAGAATCTTATGTGCAACAATTTGTCAAGGAAAATTTGGCAGCAATTGGATTTTTCGGACATTCAGATATTACTGTATTGGAGCAACCTGGTTTTATTGCTAGAACTGGTTACACTGGGGAAGATGGGTTTGAAATTATGGTAGATTCCTCCGTGGGTGTGGAGTTATGGCGCAGTTTGTTGAGTGCTGGCGTTACTCCCTGCGGTTTGGGAGCAAGAGATACTCTACGTTTAGAAGCAGCAATGGCACTTTACGGTCAAGATATTGATACTGAGACTACTCCTCTGGAAGCGGGTTTAAGTTGGTTAGTTCATCTGGATAAAAAGGGTGAATTTATTGGTCGTCAAGTATTGGAAACACAAAAAGCAGAAGGAGTCTCAAAACGTTTGGTGGGTTTGGAAATGCTCGATCGCTCTATTGCTCGTCATGGTTATCCTGTTTTGAGTGATGGCAAAGTGGTAGGGGAAGTTACCAGCGGTACTAAGTCTCCAAGTTTAGGAAAGGCGATCGCTCTAGCTTATTTACCTAAAAAATTAGCTAAGGTAGGTCAAAAATTGGAGGTAGAAGTTAGGGGTAAAAATTATGCAGCTATTGTTGTTAAGCGACCCTTTTATAAAAGTCAAAAGTCAAAAGTTAAAAGTTAAAAGTAGTGGGAGCATCTTGCTCCCTAAATTTTTGGGTACTGTAGTGTAGATAGTGTGTAGGGTGCGTTAGGCGCAACCGTGTAAATGTGGTTGTACCTCAAAACTTAAAATTGCGCCGTAACGCACCATTTTAAAAGTCAAAAATCAAAAGTTAAAAGCTGGAAATGGGGGAAAATTTACAACCTTCTTACTTACAGTAGATTCGGTGATTAATGTGGTACAACTAACAAGGTAAATATTTTTTGCTTATTCCCTATCTTGCTCCCCATCTTCCCTACTCCCTACTCCCTACTCCCTAAAACTAAAAATGAAACATCAAGAATTACCAATTATTGGCTGGCGGGAATGGATAGCATTACCCGAAATTGGCATTACTAAAATCAAGGCAAAAATCGATACTGGCGCTCGTACCTCTAGTTTACACGCTTTTGATATTGAGACTTTTGAAATTGATGGTAAACCAAGAGTAAAATTTAAAATTAATCCCCAACAACGAGATACGAATCAAACAGTAATTGCTGAAGCAGAATTAATAGATGAACGTAATGTTCGTAGTTCTAGCGGGCAAGCAGAATTACGCCCTGTGATTCTGACAGAAGTAAATTTAATGCAAAAAAAATGGCAAGTTGAGTTAACATTAACTAATCGGGAATTAATGGGATTTAGAATGTTATTGGGACGACAAGCTGTGCGGGGAATTTTCTTAATTAACCCAGGCAAATCTTATTTAGATAAAAAGGCAAAAATTAGTCAAAAAAAGGACAAAAAAAATGTTGGAAAATAATAAAATGAAAATCGCTATTTTATCAACTGAACCAAGTCTTTATTCAACTAGAAAATTGGTAGAAGCAGGGGAAAAACAAGGTCACGAAGTGCAAGTTATTGATTACTTGCGCTGTTATATGAATATTACTTCGATGAAGCCTCAAGTTATTTATAAAGGTGAACCTTTGGAAGGACTTGATGCTATAATTCCTCGCATCAAGTTATTTATAAAGGTGAACCTTTGGAAGGACTTGATGCTATAATTCCTCGCATTGGTGCTTCTAAAACATTTTATGGTACCGCTGTAGTTAGACAGTTTGAAATGATGGGAGTTTTTACCCCAAATCCTTCTCAAGCCATTTCTCGGTCTCGCGATAAATTACATTGTTTGCAATTATTAGCTAGAGATGGAATTGGATTGCCTGTAACTGGGTTTGCTAATTCTACTAAAGATATTGATGGTTTAATTAATACCGTGGGAGGTGCTCCTTTGGTCATTAAATTATTAGAAGGAACTCAAGGAATCGGAGTAGTTTTAACCGAAACTTATCAAGCGGCTAAGTCAGTTATTGAAGCTTTTCGTGGCTTGGATGCTAATATTTTAGTTCAAGAATTTATTAAAGAAGCAGGTGGTGCAGACTTGCGATGTTTTGTAGTAGGAGATAAAGTAATAGCATCTATGAAAAGACAGGGAGCTGAGGGTGAGTTTCGCTCCAACTTGCACCGGGGTGGTAAAGCAGAAAAAATTAAATTAACTCCTGAAGAACGTTCAACTGCTACCCGTTCAGCTAAAGCAATGGGGTTGAGAGTTGCTGGGGTAGATTTATTACGCTCTAATCATGGCCCTGTGGTGATGGAGGTGAATTCTTCTCCCGGTTTAGAAGGAATAGAAGCAGCTACAGGAGTAGATGTTTCTGGCAAGATAATTGAGTTTTTAGAGAAGAATGCAGAAAAAGGTCAAGTGCGCGATCGCATTGAAGATTGACAAGTTGTAGTTATATTATGTCCGGATAATTAGCGACCGTAAAGTTATTAGGTGGTAGGTTTCAACAATTAATAATTAATAATTAATAATTAATAATTAGGGTTTGCTGAAAAAGTCTTTTGGCAGGGGTAGGAGTCAGAGTAGATATTCACCCTTAGGTTTACACAAACGATACCAACGGACTCGATCTCCCCATCTCCCCATCTCCTCACACTCCCCATCTCTCCATCTCCCCACCCACTACCCGCTTTTAAAATTAGATAACCAACTTTTAACTACTCTAGAAAATACTTTAGCTAGTCCAGAGCAGATCGCAAGTCGGTTAACTAATATCAGTGATTCTTCTCTCATCTAATTGCTAGATCAAGTGGTTTTCTAGGAGACATAATCTATAAAAATAGGGCACATAAATATTATTGTGCCCCAGCATTTCCTAAAATAATTGTAGGGACGCTCCTTGGAATGTCCTTACATTCTTTTTCACAGATATCTAATTTCAAAACTTGAAACTTTTCTCTACCTAAAACTTAATCAAAATTCGACCGCTTCTTATAGTTACCGGATACTGTTGCAAGGTCATTTCTGGAGCAGTCAAACATTGTCCGGTTGCTAAGTTATATTTAAAGTTATGAAATGGGCAAGTGAGAATACCTTCTATTACTTCTCCTTCATCTAAAGGTTTGGCTAAATGACTACAACTATTACGATAGGCAATAACATCATTACCCACACGAGTCAAAATTAATTTCAACCCATCCATATCAACAGCTAAAATACCACCTTTCGGTATCTGGTCAATATTTGCTAAAGCAACCCAACCTGTTTCCTCTTGTGCAGCAAAGGGACTGGCAATAGTATTGCTTGTTTTTCCACTAACTGGAGTATTGACCGAAACCACATTTTTGATTTCCGGACAGTGGGTTTTAATTGCCTGCTCGACTCCATCTTTCATGGTTAAGGTTGAAGCAGGACAATTACTACAGTTTCCCACTAATTTTACTTCCACGGTATCCGGTAGTTTTATGGCAAGTAATTCCACATTGCCATTATGACTTTGCAAACCTGGACGCACTCTATCTAATGCCTGTTGAACCCTGATTTCTAGAGAAGGCGTAGGTGGTTTAATCAATTCGTGGTAGCGCAGTAGACTATAAACTACTTCATCTTGCACTGCCTGACGCAATGCTGGCATAGATTCCTGTTTAACACTACGAATTAATCGGGTTAAAGCTTCTTTGTGTAATGCTTCTATGGCATTTTTCAACCCTTCAACCACTACTTTTTGATTTTCATCCCAATGAGCGATCACCTGCTCAAAATGATTAATATCAGATACTAGAGATTCTAGACTCACAGACTCTTGCAAGGGAAGTTTGGCTTGAGTCATTTTTATTATTTTCTTCCTATTGCAACTTCAAATCTTTCAGCAAAAATGGCATAGAGATTCCAGTTGCCAAACTAGAAATAATAATTGGAAACAATAGTGTTGTTCCCATTTGTGCCATTACTATTAGTAATAGAGCACCAAAAGAAGTACCTATGGCTACTTGTTTGAAAAAATAAAATGGATTTCGTAGTAGTTTTCCTTTGAATAATAATTTGGTACTAAACCAACCGACTTCTAGCATAATTGTTTATCCTTTTTTCAACTGTTAGTTATTGTAGGGTTGCACGAATATATTCATTTATGTTCATTGCATGGTTTGAAGTTTGTAACAAATACTCAAACATTTAGGTAGTGATGCATTGTAATGGTGGTCTATTTTAATTATTTTGGTCAAGGACAAAAGCAGTGGAAGCATCTTGCTTCCTTGCTCGTATCTTGCTCCCATGAAGCACCATTGTTCATCCCCATCTACCATTACACAAGTAGGACTACCTGATTGTCAAACCTGTCGTTGCCAACCACTAAAATCTTTTCAAAGATTTACAAATATGATGCAGCAGATTTGATATACGAATCCATCAGCGAGGGAGACGCTCAACATCTGTGCATCTTACCTAAATCAATGTCTTGCTGCTTCATAAAACCGATATAAAACGTCTCTCTTGGTGCGCGTTCCCTCTCTTGGTCAGCATTCCCTCTCTTGGTCGGCATTCCCTTGCGTCTGATGCCGACGCGGGTTCCGACCGCAAGCGAGCTGGCATCGTCGCGGGGTCTGACCACTTGCGTCTTGCGCCGACGCGGGGTCGCACCGCATAATTAGTGACATTTTAATGTTTACTTCCTGCTTTCCTACGGAATGCTATGCAAACAACTGAGACCGTTGGCGGTTACTCATACACAGGCATTGACGGTCAAGCGGACCGCATTTTTTAAATTAATACTCGCATTCAGATCGCGGTCTATAGATATCCCACACTCAGGGCAGTCAAAGCTCCTAAACAAATTTTAAAATTGCCAAGCCAACAATAACTGCCGGAATCACACCAGCAGGGCCAAACAATCCACCAATCATGGCAGCTAGACTATAACCTAAATCTTTTCCTGCCAACCATATTCCACCAATAGCACCAGCAATAATCGAAATTCCGCTAGCAACTCCTAGCCAGAATATGGCTGTTAGTATTGTAATCTCTCCAGTAACTAAGTTACTGATAAAAATTTGAAAGCTGGGTATAGCTTCCAAGTTTGTAATCAGAGTATTGACAACGGTAATTAGACCGCTCATTTTGTTTATTCTCCTATCTAGTAGTAACTGCTGAGTCAAAATCAAAAAGTGATAGTTCGCTTTCTACTGCTGCTAATGCTTCGGAAACTATTGTTGCTCTTTCTACTTGGCTATACTGACAAAAAATTGCTTGAGCTTCTTCATAGAGCATTTTTGCCTGGAGTAGATTTTGCTGATTTCCTGTTTCTGGATGTTTTGGATTATCTGGTAAGTTGTATAGCAGGTTGGCTTTATTAGAGATAGTGGCTGCATACTCTAATGGTGTATCTTTTGCTGTACGGACTTTCAAGGCTTCATTGTATGCAGTCAATGCCCGCAAATTATTGTCTATCGGATGCAGACTGGGGAGGTATTGTAAGGCATTGGCCAGATTGTTCTGCAACATCGCGTATTCGTTGGGATGTTCGATGAGGTTAACTACCTTTAATGCTTCCTCAAATGATTGTACTGCCATTGCTTGTCGCATACCCTCTCTTTCTGGAGATAGGGTCATCGAGAGATAAGCGATCGCGATGTTATTCTGCAATATGGCATATTCTTGTGGGTGTTTATCTGCGGTAAATATTAGTAACCCCCGCTGATATGCTTCTATTACCTGTTTCATTGTTGCCAAGTTAAAACTAACTAATGCTTGTAATACCAAGCCTAAATTCATTTCTGCTTCTGCAACTTCTTCAGGTATTCCTTCTTCCCTTAATATTTCTAGGGCAGTTTCATAAGCTTCTCTTGCCTCTAGCAATAGATCGGGTCCTTCTCCTGGCATAGCTCTTAAGGCTGTTGCCATTCCTACCAATGCTCTTGCTTGCAGCAGAGGATAATCGTTGCTGGATAATTCTATCGCTTGTTGATATAGGCCAATAGCATTATCCAGTTGTTTAGGGTCTTTTGGTTTTTGTTGCAACCCATTTGCCATTTCTATCAGCATCTGAATTTTTTCTGAAACATTTGCTGATTCAGATTCAATGGCATTCAGTGCTGCTCTAACGGAGGTATCACTGAATGCCATTGAATCTGAATTTTTTCTGAAACATTTGCTGATTCAGATTCAATGGCATTCAGTGCTGCTCTAACGGAGGTATCACTGAATGCCATTGAATCTGAATTTTTTCTGAAACATTTGCTGATTCAGATTCAATGGCATTCAGTGCTGCTCTAACGGAGGTATCACTGAATGCCATTGAATCTGAATTTTTTCTGAAACATTTGCTGATTCAGATTCAATGGCATTCAGTGCTGCTCTAACGGAGGTATCACTAATAGTTTGAAGCACAATTTTTAATAAATTAGTATTTTTAACAAAAATATGTTGTTTTTTTTATGATTATCCAAGTTTAACTTTCAAGTTATTTTTATTTTATCAATATTCTTAATTCCCCTCTTATTGTTTATACTCTTTTTATATTTTTGCCGAATTTGAGTAATATTATCGATCGCATACTACGCTAAATCCGGCGTTCGACATAACCAATATTGATGAAGGTAAAGAAGAAGGCAGAGGGATTAGAGAGGAAGCAGAGCAGACTAATTTTTTGATGAAAACGATACTTTAAATACCATTTACTACTAAAAAAAACTGTTATCTTGGTTACTTATAGCAATGTGCGCTGGCATATTTACAAATGACAAGAGGTGTCCAATAGCTAAAAGCCTTATATTATCAGTTTTTTATTCCCCCTTCCGGAGCTGTTGCCTTCCGGAGCTGTTGCCTGCGCACAGCGCTATATTTAGATGAAAATAAAATTGGTATTAATAACCGTAGGTTGGGTAGAACGAAGTGTTAGCGGAGCTTATCCGTTAGGATAAACCCAACCTACATTTTTAGGTGTCTCGGTCCACTACCAATAGCTAACTCCTGACTCCTGATCTCTGACTCCTGATCTTAATACAGATATTCTATTAGACATCTCCAGAAAAGAGGCAACAGGCAACAGCCCCGGAAAGCAACAGGGAACCCACCCCGATCCCCTCCTGGGAGGGGAATAATTGATAATTTATGGATAAGAATTGATTTTATTTCTGATTTTTACCAGATGTCTATTTGAATACAAATTTAAAAATTCATGCTATTCAAATCCTTTCTTTACTTCTAACTACTAAATCCTGAATTCTGACTCCTGAGTTCTGACTCCTGACTCCTTAGCTATACGATAAACATCCCAGTCAACCTAAACAAGCAGCTAAATCTTCATCCGGAGTAGCGATCGCCTGTAAATTATACTTTTGGCTTAACAACTGGAACACATTGGGCGAAATAAACGCTGGTAAAGTTGGCCCCAACCGAATATCCTGAATTCCCAAATATAACAAAGTCAACAATACAGCTACCGCCTTCTGCTCATACCAAGACAAAATCATCGACAACGGCAACTCGTTCACACCCATATTAAACGCTTTTGCCAAACCTACAGCAATTTGAATAGCTGAATAAGCATCATTACATTGACCAACATCCATCAACCGAGGAATTTCCCCAATCATACCCATTTCTCGATCGAAAAAGCGGAACTTACCACAAGCAAGGGTCAAAACCACACAATCTTCTGGAACCTTTTCCACAAACTCCGTATAATAATTGCGGTCAGGTTTTGCTCCATCGCAACCACCTACTAAAAAGAAATGACGAATTTTTCCTTGCTTGACCGCCTCTACTACAGTATCAGCAACATTCAACACTGTATTCCGAGCAAAACCAACCATTACCTGTTTTGGTTCTCCATCTTCAGTAAACCCAGGCATCGACAACGCCTTTTGAATTACAGAAGTAAAATCAGGCATACCATCTGTTGTCGCATCTAAATGAGTCATTCCGGGATATCCCACCGGACCAATACTAAACAACTTATCCTCATAATTTTCATGGGGAGGCATCAAACAATTAGTTGTCACAATAACTGGGCCAGGGAATTTAGCAAAATCCTTAGTTTGATTCTGCCAAGCGGTGCCATAATGACCGTAGAAGTGAGAATATTGTTGCTTCAAAAGCGGATAACCGTGGGCAGGTAAAAGTTCTCCATGAGTGTAGACGGTAATGCCAGTATTCGCAGTTTGTTTTAAGATTTCTGCGAGTTGTCTAATATCATGACCGGAAACTAAAATTGCTTTTCCTGTCCGGGGGTTCAACGGTACGGTAGTGGGAACAGGATGACCATAGGTTTTGGTATGACCTGCATCTAAAAGTTCCATTGTTTTGAGATTAATTTCTCCCACTTTCAATGCTAGGTTTACCCAGTCATTAAGGGTAAGGTCTTGGTTATCCAAGGCAACTAATGCTTCGGCGATGAAGTCATAATTTTTTTCATCTTCTTCTCCCAACTCCTGAGCGTGGAAATTGTAAGAGGCAACTCCTTTGATGCCATAAATAACGGTGAGTTTGAGAGAGAAGATATCAACATTACTGCCAGACTGAGTAATAAATTTCAGGGAAGCATTTTCGCCTTGGAGAGATAAGCTTTCTGTATAGTCTGGTTGGTAGTTAGCTAAAGCAGACCATTGAATAGATGTATTAGTTTCTTGAATTTTGGTTTTCAGGTTTTCCCGGTGAGCGATCGCCTGCTTGATATATTCAGCAAAACTTTTTTTGTTAAAGTTAACATTTGTCATTGTGGCAAATATTGACTCACAGATGAAAACGTCTATTTCTCTAGTGGGAATATTTAATTCTTTTGCTCGGAGTCTGACTTCTGCCAACCCACGCAAGCAGTAAACCAATAAATCTTGTATGGCGTTGATTTCTGGACTTTTGCCACAAGCTCCCCATTGATGACATCCTTGGCCACTGGCAGTTTGTTCGCATTGTTCGCAAAACATAGACATAATTTTTTTCTCCTATTTGGTGTTCTTTACTGTAGTTTCGTTTCGGTGCGTTACGCTACCGCTAACACACCCTACTGGACTACTGGACTGACACACTTTAAATGTTGCATTAGATGGGAGATGGGGGGATGGGGGATGAGGGGATCAAGACACCTAGAAACAAAAATCTATTGCACAGTTTTAGCTGTGTCAGTCTACTACTGACTAGCTGTATTGACTAGCTATAAACTATTATATTTCTTCAAAGGACTTAATTTCATTAAAACTTAATATTTCTATATACAACAAAATCAAGTTCGATGGATGTATTTTAATAGTAAAAAAATCAGAATAAATAACCGATTTCAACTATTAATATTCCCCAAGATATCGAACTTGATTTAGTATTTTACAGCAGTTTCCGAAGCTATGATGTACAGTTTTTTTATTCTTTTCTGTTCCCTGTTCCCTGTTCCCTGTTCCCTTAAACCTAAAATTTTGTACCTCATAACAACGGGAAACGCTGTATATTCAAACTTTTGCTGTTGCAGACATTTGTGAATTACGCTCAAAGCTAATCATATTAGCAATAGATTCTGGTAATTCCTGCAAATCATCTGTATCTTGAGAACCACTTAAAGGAGAGACAAAAGTATAACAAGGGTCACATTCACCCGTATCATAAACCTGAAGAATCCAATAATCAGGATATCCTTCTATTGCTACTTCCACAATATACCAATTAGGCTCTTGTTTCGTATTTCTAATAGTAAACCATTCTTGTTCTGTCTGGGGAATTTCCCAATCATTCCCCAAAAAATCAATGGCTAATTTTTCTGCTTCTGTCTGAGAAAACATAACATTAACTATCTACATGATCTTTATCAAAATAATATGGGTCGCGCAACCCCGCTTTTTAAGGCGAAATATTTTTGGAGCGAAGCTCAAATTCCCTACTTCCCCTCCTGGATCCCCTCCTGGGAGGGGCGGGGGTGGGTTGGGTTAGGGGGTGGGTTAACTTTTGACTTCATTAACCCTTATGGGTTTAATACCCCACCGTCACCAGGGGTGCAAATGCGGTTGGTGGGGTGAGAATACCCATCAACTCCATTCTCCTGACTCTTGACTCCTGAGGACTGACTCCTTCTTCAATGGGCAGGTGTTGTAGCAGCTTCAGGGTCAGGATATAATCCTAATTGTTTAGCTAATTCACGAGCAAGATGGAATAAAAATTTAGCACCATCTTGATTACCATGATGAATTTGTGCTTGACCAACTTGCATTAAAACTGACACAAAACCAGCATCAACTAATTCAATATTTTCATCTAAAACATCAGGTTCTTTTCCATTAGGACATTTCACTAATTTATCAATTAATTCATAATATTGTTCTGTTCTTTGTTCGTTCATGATAATTTCCTTGTGTTAAAGTAGTGGTCAGCAATTAGCCATCAGCTATCAGCTTTTTCTTTGGCTTTACTTGACTTTCAGAAAAACTGATAGATGGCTAAATTTAAGGAAGAAGAAATAAGCTAAAAAGACAAATTTTCCACTCCTAATTCTCAATTTCCAGTAATTGATAACTAAGTAAATAAGAACAATATTTGTATATTTACTACTCAGTTATATTTCCTGTTCTCTGTTCCCTCATGCCAAAATTTTAAATTAATTTTGCACGGGTACTTAATCAATTAAAGTTGATATAAGTTCTTGAAAAACCTTCTCAGCAGAATGCTGAACTACAGAAGAAAGTTCTAGACCAAAATCCAAATTTTCAGCTTCTATTAAATAGACAATTACATCTTGAGGAAAATCCTCTCGAAATATTTTTCGACCCACCGCCAAAGCATTATCCCAACGAAAATCATGCAAACTATAACTAGGTTCTGGCAGTGCTTCCAACTCCGAACTAGGAACTTTAAATATTGCACCTGGTTCAGAACCTGTAGCACTAGCATCCAGAATAATTAATTGCTGAGTTCCCCGTGCCTGAAACATCACTTCCATTCCCGCAGTACCGCAGTCATAAACCCGGACATTCGGATGAGGATGTTCAGTCAAATATTGCTGCAAGCGTTGAGCAATAATTACTCCTACCCCATCATCACTACGGTTAAGATTACCGCAACCAATAATTGTCAACATTATTTATTTGTTAGTAAGCATTTCCTCCGGAATGCTGCGCAAACAGCCGTCAGCACTTCCCTACGGGATGCTACGCAAACAGCCATCAGCTATTGCTTTGAGTTTGAGATCAAAGCTTGACTAATTGTCAGAATTTATACTTACTATAAAAACTGGCTGAAACAGTCTATATTCATTAAAGCCTCCTCATGAGAGCTGATAGCTGACCGCTGAGCGCTGACTGCTATTTCAAGTGGGGTATTAGATGTGCTGAAAAGTAGATTTTATCTAGATTTATTAACTTTACGTCCTCAACACTAACCCATTTTTTAAACTGTTTTTGTAATCTGGTAACATATATTTGAAGTCAGAATTGGTAGGGGCGTTAGCGGCAGCTCTGCGTCAGTAAATGGCCATTCGCCCGTACAGAAGTCAGAAGTTAATTTATTGCTGTGACTGAAGCAGGAAAATTTGAGAATATTCACGATCGCTCTGTCTACTGAATATATTGGGAAGCAAGCTATAGCATTAAATTGTTAAAAATATAATAATTATAAGAAAAACTTTAGATTTCGAATATATTTATCGCTCAATACTCAAGCTAACTTTTGCAGTGTTTTGCTAAAGTCTCTGAAGGCAACTCCCCAAACATGGCTTTGTAATCTCTAGTAAAATGACTCGGACAGTAGAACCCAAATTCATTAGCAAGGAAGACGATGGAACAATTTTCTGGTTCGCTTGCTTTCAGGCGTTGTCGCACTGCATTAAGTCGTCGTATCTTGAGATAGCGCATCGGACTCACGCCAAATAAGTCTTTAAAACCAGGGGAAAAGTTGCAACAGATCCCCGAAAATTCTCCAGACTTCAAAGAGGCACTTGTTAAAGTCTTACCCAAGTTGGTTGAAAAATTGCCCAAGATTCCCGAGGATCTTCCTGAATTTGAAGAATTATTTAGCGATGCTTTCCCCGAGGCAGCAGAACAATTGAAGCTCGAACCCAATACTTTATACCTTGGGGAGAAAGAGTTCCCCAATATTGGGTATATCGTAGTAATGCGACTCTATGTCCCCGATAAGGGAACAAACCTGCTGGGGGATACGGAATTACCCGAGGCGAAAATTATCAGGGAAAATGGTAGGGTCATTGAGGGCGATGCACTCTGCAGAAACAAATACTCCAAGTTCAAAGGCAGTATGGGTAGTGTTTATCCAAGTCCAGCATTCGATCCAGTTGCTTATAAAGCAGAGCGCGATCGCACGGAGTGGTACAACCAAGACAGACCTGATACTTGGCCTGCCCAAGATCCTCCCTACATCATCCGCGAGTGGACTGCAAAGTATAATTTCTGTGCTAACTTTGAGCAAGGCCCCGATAACGCAGATCAGTGCCCTCAACCTACAGATCCGAATGTTGGTTCCGGCGGATTTATCAATTCGACAACGGTTTATCTGACGACGTGGATGGATCGCAATTTTGGGGAAATCTTGGTCTTGCGAGGCAAAAAACCTAAGACTCCCAAGACCTATTTTGGTAATAAAATCTTCAATCGCACGAGGGATGCTGAAATGCGCTATTTTTCTTGGTCTACAGACGAGCCTCTGTCTCGATCACGAGTTATTGATAGCGTCTTTGACGAAGAGATTCCAGTGGATGAAAACGGTTATTACACCGTAGTTGTCAGTCGGCCATCCTATCGTCCGAAGAATGCAAATTATGAATGTGGTTATGCCTGGTTAGAGTTTCCAGCCGCCGGTGATGGGTTTGGGGATATGTACCTAGGCGAGCTCCGGAACCGTTGGCAAATGCAGATGAATGAGTTTGAATACGCACCCCAAAATACCAAAATCCCTGGTGACGAACCGGAGGTTATGGGTGAGTATTTCCCCCAGGGTACATATTATAAGACTCCTGAACAGTTTGACAATGATTTTCCGTGTAAGTCATAACCAGTTCCATTACCTGTTAACTAGCGCGATCCTCTATCGCAATTGCTTGAACTAGCTTTGAGGGTGGGTATTGCCCACTCTCTTTACCAAGACAACATACTTTACAAAAACCGATCTTCAAACAATTTAGTTTTAGGACTTAAAAAGTATGACACAAACAACACAAAAGCTACAAAGTGCAGAAGTTGATTTTGCAACGGTTGCAAATGTCGTTGATTTAGATGTTCTAGTTAAAAATACTCATGAGGGAAAAGGGGTATTTGCAGCTCGAAATTTTCAGAAAGCAGAAGTTGTTGTGATTGGCAAACCTGTTAAGTTTGTTCCTGAAAGAACATGGTTGCAGGACTGCCACTTATTTTTTCCTTTGATCGATCGGTTTAGAAGTTAAAACTAAGTGTAAACGAGCATGAATCAAACTTAACTCCGCCAAACCTAAATCTAGACTGCCATCCAAAACCACCCCAGTATTAATGATAATGATGTTTCAGTTCATCCTCAACTTTTAATACGGTATGGATATAATTATCCACAACTTTTTTCCTAGTATATCCAGATTGATTACCTATTAAATCTGAGGTTTTAAATTCGTCATCCCCAAACATTAAAACAATGGGTTGACGACGTAGATGAGCAAGGTGTAATGCAAGGGTTGTTTTGCCTACTCCTGCGGGACCCCGTAAATGAACTGAATAGCCAGATTTTAAATAACGCAAAGCACGTTGAGCTACACGTTCAACACCGGGGGTGCTGACAAATTGTTGGGTGAGACATTAAGTACAGTAGTCATTTTCAGTTATCAGTTATAACAGGGAATAGAGAATAGGGAATAGGGAATAGTTATGAGATATAGGTTGGGTTGAGCGTTAGCGTTTCGCTGCGCGACATGAAAAGCGCAGCTTATCCGGAGGATAAACCCAACAAAATGTTAGTGGTGTTGGGTTTCATTCTTCAACCCAACCTACGTCTTCTAACAAAACCCCTATAATACCAACAATCAAGGATGAAAAACAACAAGTAATTATCAATTATCCATTATCAATTATCAATTATTTAGACGTAGTCTATAAAAATACTAAAGGATTAATCTATATTCAAGATTTGTACTCTAAAGGCAAAGCAAGTAATCTCTATACCCTAGATATAGAATCAGGAAAAACAGTCTTAATTGGTTCTATAGGTATGCATATAGTTGATATTGCTTTTTGTGTAAATATACTCTATGGTATTCGGTGGCGTGACCAAAAAACAACAGATTTAGTCAGAATAAATCCCACTACTGCCAAAACTACAATTATTGGTAAATTAGGTAATAGTAAAGTAGCTAGTTTAGCTTTTTCTAAACATAGAAAAACTCTCTATGCAATGGGCTATTAAATATTATTAATAGTAAATGTAAAGACTGGTGCAAGAAGAGTTATTAGGTCTGATAAATCTTATTCTCCTTATCTTGGTTACGTTGGTGGGACAAAGATGGTAATTTGTTGTTAACAGGAGCAGAAAGGGCAGAACTAGAAAAAGCTCGTGCTGAACAAGCTGAACAACAGGCTCAACAGGAACGTCAACGAGCTGAACAAGCTGAACAAGCACGAATAAATGCTGTTTCTCAACTATTAGCAACAGGAATGGATGTGGCACAAGTTGCACAAATTCTTAATTTCGCTGTTGAGGAAGTGAGAGAAATTTCTGACAGTTATAGCTGAAGTCAGAAACCAGAAGTCAGAAGTTAAGTTCTTTAGTTTAATAATCAGAACTTGGGCGATCGCTCTATTTTGAGGGTGAGTTGCCACCAAGTTAAATTTTCCTGTACCTAGAAATTATCCTGAAAATTAGAGTAATATAGAATCCTGCTGAAAAGTTGTCATTGTGATGATAGGAAGCAATCTCGCACAACCCCTGAGATTGCTTCCTTCCACGGAGTAACCGTCGCAATGACTTGGAATAACAAATCATCCGGATTTAATATGATGTCCTGGAATGGAATAGCAGTTAAATTTACCAAGAATTATATATGGCCACCAGATTAATTGAATTAGAAGATGGTATTTTAGTTGAGGCAGAAGTCCCAGACAATGAAGCCAAACCTATTTCTACTAATCTTATTAAAGAAGTTAAGTCTAGTTTTGCTAAAGTTAAACCTATATTAATTAGTATTAGTCGTCCTATTGCTGAAGCTTGGCAAGAAATTAATAAAGATATGGAAATTGAACAAGCTGAAAAAGTCAGAGAATGAGTAATTTAGAAGAATTTATTGTTTTAATTACCAGTGCTAGTGACAACTCTTTCAAAGCAGATGTTATTGGCACTGGATTTGCTTTTTATCGAGAGGATAATTATACTTATTTGCTAACCTGCGCTCATGTTATTGAGGATGTGGGTGGTGAGGAAAATGTTTTGGTTAATAATATTCCAGCAAAAGTTTTAGCAATAGGAGATATTACGGGTTTTGATTTAGCAGTGTTGGGAGTTGAAAAGCTGAATGTGCCACTTTTCCATTTAATAAGTTTATCTGAAGCAAAAAATCGAAACTTTCGGACAGCAGGTCATTATCTCTATGGTGAAGAGAAAAAAATCTTGCTGGAAACTGTTGATGGAACTTTTGGGAAAAAGCGTTTCGTTCGTCAAAATGATGAAAGAGTGGCAGTTTGGAATTTGTTAGTTGATGAAGGCGATCGCCTCCGTAGAGGTTATAGTGGCGCACCTGTTGTTGACTGGGGAACTGGTCATGTGTTGGGTATAGCTACCAATATGAAGAAAGATGGAGCGGAGGGGTTAGCTATTTCTATAGAAGCTTTGAAGAAAATTTGGCCTCAAATGCCTCCTGCTATTTCTTATTTTTACCAAGAAAAATTTGATGTGATAACGGTAAATAACAAAGGTGAAGAAATTGAGCGTCGTTCCAATGAAGCAGTATTTTTTACTGAAGATTTGGGTAATGGTATGGTGTTGGAAATGGTGGCTATTCCTGGTGGTACTTTTCTTATGGGTTCGCCGAAAAATGAAGTCGGAATATATGGCGAAAGTCCTCAACATAAAGTTACTCTGCAACCTTTTTATATAAGTAAATACCCTGTTACTCAAAACCAATATCAAGCCATTATGTTTGAAAATCCCTCTCACTAAATAGAAAACTGTTCCGGAACATATTTTGAAGTTGAGACAGCTATAGCTAATCTGCGATAGTAACCTGTTGCGATAAATAACCAAAAATAGAAAACTGTTCCGGAACATATTTTGAAGTTGAGACAGCTATAGCTAATCTGCGATAGTAACCTGTTGCGATAAATAACCAAAAATAGAAAACTGTTCCGGAACATATTTTGAAGTTGAGACAGCTATAGCTAATCTGCGATAGTAACCTGTTGCGATAAATAACCAAAAATAGAAAACTGTTCCGGAACACATTTTGAAATTGAACCAACTATAGTGGATGAGCTATAGTACCCTGTTCCAACAGAGATATTGCTTTGAATTTCAGCACAAATAAAGGAAGAAGTAATAAACAAATCGAGAAAAAAAGGAAAAACAATCGAAATTGGTATTATTAGGATTGGAGAAGTTATTTTTAGATATAATTTGCAGCCTTTTTTTGTAGCATTATTTTTTCACGCTTGGTATTAAGTGTTCTAGAAATTAAAAATCACCAAATTTTATATAGGAATTCGTCTGGAGTTTGGTAATAGTCCGGATTCAGAGTTATTTTTATTGTTTAATATAGTTATACCTATTTTGACCCTAACTTTAGATCACCTGACAATGAATAATCAAACTAATGCTCCTGTTAATACCGACAATTATTTATTAAGAAGCGTACACACAAATAACTTCCCCAAAATTTTAGACCAGTTAGGCATTTCTTTAGTTGTCTCCACTTATCAAGCAGGTAAATTAATCGTATTGCGTGCCGATAATGGGGTAATTAATACTCATTTTCGCACCTTTAATAAACCCATGGGATTAGCAGCAACTCACGAAAAAATTGCCTTGGGAACTGCTTATCAAATTTGGGATTTTCGCAACGTTCCAGCAGTAGGAGAAAAATTAGAACCTGCTGGTAAACATGATGCTTGTTATTTACCTAGAAATATTCATGTGACTGGGGATATTGATGTTCACGAAATGGCTTGGGTAAAGGATGAATTATGGTTTATTAATACTCGTTTTTCTTGTCTCTGTACTCTTGGTCATCCTAATAGTTTTGTACCTAGATGGAGACCTCCTTTTATTAGTGGATATGACTTAACAGACCGCTGTCATTTGAATGGATTATGTTTAAAAAATGACCTACCAAAATATGCTACAGCTTTAGGAGAAACTGATATTGCTGCTGGTTGGAGAAATAATAAAGCTAATGGTGGGATATTAATGGATATAGAAACAAATGAAATATTGATGCGGGGTTTATCTATGCCTCATTCTCCTAGATGGTATCAGGAACAATTATGGTTATTAGAATCAGGAAATGGGAGTTTGGCAAAAGTTAATTTAAACGAGAGAAAATTAGAAACTATTGCTAAGTTGCCTGGGTTTACTCGTGGTATAGATTTTTGGGGAAATTTAGCATTTATTGGTTTATCACAAGTTAGAGAAACTGCTGTTTTTACTGGGATGCCAATTACTCAACTTCAGGAAAGAATATGTGGGGTATGGGTAGTAAATATTTTAACTGGAGAAACTATTGCTTTTTTAAGATTTGAAGAAGGAGTTCAAGAAATATTTTCTGTGGCAGTTTTGCCGAATATTCGCTTTCCTGAAATTATTGAATGGGATGAAAATTTACTTGCTAGTTCTTATGTTTTACCGGATGAAGCTTTAGCAGAAACAGTACAACCAGCTTCAGAAATAGCCAAATCGGAAACTCATTTAATCAAAGGAAATCAGTTCTATCAAGAAGGTAAATTAGTAGAAGCGATCGCTGAGTATCAAGAATGTTTGAAGTTACAACCGGATTTGACGAGAGCTAAATATAATTTGGGGGTAGCTTTAGGAGATAATCAACAGTATGAAGCAGCAATTAATGTTTTACAACAGGTAATTAGGACAGAGCCAGATAATGCGGATGCTCATAACAGTCTTGCTTATGCTTATAGTCAAAAAGGTGAATTAGCAGCAGCAATTAAACATTATGAAGAGGCAATTAATCTTAATGGTAGTTTTGCCAAAGCTCATTTTAATTTAGGCATGACATTGTTGAAAAATGGAGATTTTAAACGGGGATTTGCTGAATGTGAATGGCGTTGGAAAACTTCAGAATTTACTCCCTTTCAATGTCCTCATCCCCGATGGAAAGGGGAAGATATTATGGATAAAACTTTGCTAATTCATACCGAACAAGGAGTAGGAGATGCTATTCAATTTATTCGCTATATTCCTCTAGTGGCAAAACGCTGTCAACAGATTATTTTAGTATGTACGCCAGAGTTAATTCCTATTTTTAAAAGTGTTCCAGGAATTGATAAATTAATGCCACCAGGAGAACTAAAATTATCAGAATTTGATGTTTATGTACCCTTGATGAGTTTACCTTATATTTTTGACACAACTTTAGAAACAATTCCTGTTGAAATTCCTTATTTAAGATACCCCAATACTAACTCTATTAACCTTCCCGACGCGCTATATAAAGTAGGTATTGTTTGGGCAGGGAGTCCTACTCATAAAAATGACCATAATCGTTCCTGTAAATTAACTGACTTTTTACCAATTTTGCAAGTACCTGGAGTAAAATTTCATAGTCTGCAAAAAGGAGAAAGAACTCAAGAATTAACTAAAATATCTGCCAATATTCAGATAGAAGATATGAGTTCTCAGTTAAATAATTATGCTGATACAGCAGCAGTAATAGATCGACTAGATTTGGTAATTACTGTTGATACTTCTGTGGCACATTTAGCAGGAGCATTAGGTAAACCTGTATGGACTTTATTATGTTTTAATGCTGATTGGCGTTGGTTACAGGAAGGAGAAAATACTCCTTGGTATCCAACAATGAAATTATTCCGTCAGTCTCAGTCAAGGGAGTGGCAAGAAGTAGTTGAACAGGTACAAGTAGAGTTATGGGAAATTATGGGAAAAAAAATGATTATAAGTGTGAAGTAGAACCTTAAATTAAGAGATGGGGAGATGGGGAGATGGGGAGATGGGGAGATGGGAGCATTTTTCTACCTGCTTGGTGCGCTACTAGGTGCGCCGTGCGACATCGCGGGACTGCATCCCCTTTTTCCCCTATTCTCGTTCTTGAATTTCCGAAACTTGTGAGGACTGAGGACCCCTGGATATTCAAGAGATAAACGACCCGATTTAAAGCAATTTATCATGGATTTAATTTGCGCAAACGATGGAGATGTACCATTGTGGATGAGAATTGGGTCGGGAAATGAATCTGACCAAAAACAGTTTGTACTAGCCATGAAAGAGTTTAAAAATCAGTTAAATTTTGACAGTTTAATGGTGGCAGATAGCGGGACTTTAGCAAATTTCAAACCCAAACAAACCCCAACCTCTCTTTATGAGCGGTAAATACGTCGATGTTTTCATCTAACCACTTGATAAAACGGTAAGATATCGCTGTATGAAATGCTTCTAAAGTATCAGTAAAGGTCTCTAAAGTTTTGTTAGCCCAACGCCTTCTTATGCCTCCTGTTAACTGATGCCAGATAATAAATGTATAAGCACAAAATACTAAAGTAAAATGCCTTTTCAAGCTTCTTTGATCTCTGACTTGATATTCTCTTAGCCCTAGCCATCCTTTGGCTTCTAATCACGAAAACTTCCACCCAATTTCTCTGAGAGTAAGTAGAAAATATCCAATCTGAAGTTACACATTTGTGTTCTATATTAGTAATATAATAGTTAATATTAGTGGCATCAGAAAAACTTTTGACATTCATAACGATAGCTATAGTTTTTTGACCTGACATCCGAGACAGTTCTACTTTTAATGTGGCCACCAAAACTTCTGTAGTATGATTTGTACTTAGTTGAACTAAGTGAAAAGCTTTTTGAGGTATACTTTATGCTAGCTTGTCTAATCTAATTTCTTCTTTAATGTTATCCTGTTTTTTGATGATTACTTTTCTATTTTTAGCTAATCCTCCTATATAAGTTAAATTTCTTTTCTCTAGTTGATTTAAGAATGATGTATTGTTATAATAGCCTCCATCAATTAACACAATTTCTGGTTGGTTTCCTCTAGACAAAAATTGATCTACTAGAGACATTGCTAAGTCTGGTTTCTTGACAAATTCTGGGTCTTTTTTCCCTTTGGAAAAGAATCAGCTTTCTGATACAAAGCTATGTCTAAAGGTAGACTTTTAACTCCATCATAAAGATGAGTTGTCACCACGACTATACTATTATCTGTTTTTCCTATTTCTCCTATATATTGTCGCCCTACTCCTGCAGTTAAATTACCACTTCTTGCTCCGTCTTTACGCCGAGGTTTCCTCGGCGCAGGCGGTGCGCTTTTTCTGTGGCCTGAATCGTCTATAATTAAAGCAAATGAACGAGAAGGTTTTGTTTGGCGACATTCCCACATCACTTGAAGACGACGCTCCCATACCAGCATCTACTGACCAGTTGGCTCGAACTAGGAAATGTCGTAATTTGTGGTATGACAGACCTATCGTGTTGTTTGATATCTGAGACAAGTTTTTTCTCTGGCTTTCTCCTAATAATCCTCCTATATAGTTTCTAAACCCTGTTTTTTGAGCTTTTGTCTTAAATACATTGTTAAAGTGATTTGCTTACGCAACGCTACCGCGAACGCACCATCCATGGAAACAAGAGGGCATGGCCACTGAAGTTGTTTCTTTCATTGGACTTTCCCCAGGGAGTAATTAACGTAAAAGACTTGTCAGGTATATATTATCACCTTTTTTTTACCTTTTTTTCACTAAAGTCCCGGCTTCTTACCCTATACTATAAGTCTAAATACTTACTCAAGTTTCCCTCTCTTTATGTACTACATTTTGTCGTGGGGAATGTGGGTTTTAGATTTAATCAGCAAGCCCTAAATATAAATACTGAGAAGTCTGACATTTTTGACTCTGTCAGAACTTCAAAATAAGATGCGTTTACCCTGGTCTAAACTCCAGCTTAGAACTGCCAAGGGTTCCAGGGGTCAAATTCGGTATAGACGATCATCCCCCAAGCGATAGCACTTGTAATGGGTGAAAAAACTAATAGCCAGCGCACATCAAACAGATTCAGAAAATCGAATATCATTATCCTCTCCTTGTTCTTGAGTAATTTTTTGTAACTGGTGTAAAACAACTGCTCGATTCCGTTGGGCACCTGCATAATTATGACTAATTGCCAACGCGCGATCAAACGAACTTAACGATTCCTGATAACGTTTCAGGTTAAATAAAACGTCTCCTTTGTTATTCCAAGCTAAAGCAGCTCCTCGTATTCCCCAACGACCATCCCCCTTAAGGGCTAATTCACAAGAGACAAGAGCTTGATTATATTCCCCTAAACGACTTAATACACCACACCGATTAGCTAATCCAAGGGAATATTCTGGATTAATTAACAGTGAATGATCGTAAGCCATAAGAGCTGCCTTATCACGTCCTCGAACAAACAATTTTTGCCCTAAATTATTCCAAGCCACAAAATCAAATGAATGGGCAATCACTGCACAATAATTGTCTTCAATTTCTGTCAGATCGGATGATTCCAAACAATCGCTTCTTAGAGTATTAACAAAATCAAACCGATCTTCTATAAATGACTCTTTTAATTGAGACAAATTTTCTTCAGATAGGCGAGAAATAACTACCTCTGAATTTAAGTCATTTGAGAAGAAGTGATGAAAGACTTGAGCATTAATAACTTGAGCATTGATGGCTTGAACGTGTGAAGTGAAAAATAACCATAAACTTACTGTGAGTGGCACTATCCATGTTCCTGCAATAGTTCTCATCAGAAACCCCATAATTATTACATAAAAAATACAAACAGGTTCTAAGGTTTCAACACAAACTTTATCGGTCGAACCCTTTTATAGAGTACATAACCCATCTCATCTTTATCATATACATTCAGCTTACCAAATAGAGAATCTACTGTGCTAGAAAAAACTCTGGAATCAACTGACGAAATCTTAGATGAAACACTACTCAACTTTTCAATGCACGAACTAAAATCAACAAATTCTGGCTGACCTCCAGACAGCGCTAGCGTTGGTTCACCTCCCCCAGTCAAAGGTATATCTTGAAATTCACTGATATCGTAAACTTTCTTATCGCACAGTGTTTCCTCAGTATGTTCAGCTCCAGAATAGGGAGAAACATACTTAAATGTGAACTTAGCTCCTTCAATCCTACTCAAGGGAATAGGCTCTCCTAACCCTTGCTGATCCGACATCTCACGCAATGCTTCCTGTAAAGCTGTATCACTGAATATAAGTTGACCTGTTAGGAGGCCGTCTCGCTTCATATTCCCTTCTGTTTTAAATGACAGGGTTTTTGCAGATGCAGATGTAATATCCAGTGTCAGACACAATACTAAAGAAATGGCAATCGCAAGCAATCTCCTAAAGCATCGACTAAACATACTTTAAAAGTCTCCACAACTCATTATTTCAATTTCCTCAAGTGTTTCCTCGACAAAACTAGGTTTGACGAATTCAACGATCGTTCCCCTGCTGACAAAGATAGATTCTAAAGGTTAGGCTGAACCCATCAAACCAAATATTTACCGAAACTTCGGATATTAAGTTATCTTTCAGGAGGCACAAGTTACCAATCCCCGCGACGACGCCAGCTCGCTTGCGGAATGCTGACCAAGAGAGGGAATGCGCACCAAGAGAGGCAACAGGCAACAGGGGGAATAAATTGCCGTTTGCGCAGCATTCCGAAGGAATAATATAAAACTTTTAGCTATTTAACCCCTCCTGCAATTTGTAAATATACCAGCGCTCATTGCTATAAATTTGAATAAAAAGGGAGCAGGGAGTAGAAACATAGAGGAATGTCTGCTTCCTGATTACTATAATTTTAGAACAGTAATGTCAGCAGATTATTTTGGTATGTACGAATGCTGATTGGCGTTGGTTACAAGAAGTAGAAAATATCTCTTGGTATCCCACAATGAAATTATTCCGTCAATCTCAGTCAAGGGAGTAGCAAGAAGTAGTTGAAAAGGTACAAGCAGAGTTATGGAAAATTATGGAAAAAAAAATGATTATAAGTGTGAAGTAGAACTTTAAATTAAGTATTAATTTTAAGTTTTATAGCAATTCCTATACTGGTGAGGTACAAAATTTTAGGTTTGAGGGAACAGGGAATAAAAAGATAAAAAGATAACCGTATCTCACTAATTTGAGAAACGCTATATATTATGTCCGCTTAACTAATGAGAATAAAGTTCTAAAGTTCTGAGGTATTATACCAAAGTGTAGATATCCCTACCTTTTGAACGGCTATACCGACCTTGGCAATAACCAAAAACTTTAATTAATATTTTGTTATCAAGATTTACAGCTTATAGCTGAGTAAAACTGTGTACCAAAATATTACTTCTAAAAATTTTCATCTCAGGACTTAGGAGATTTTTATATGCGGATTTCTCAAGTTACTCCTTTATGGGAAAAAATTTTTCCCGTTGGCTATAGTGGCATTGAATTAATAGTAGCTTCCTTGACAGATGAATTAGTTTGCTGTGGGCATGAAGTTACTCTATTTTCCCCTGTTCAAAAATTAATAAAAAAGAAGGGGATTTACTAAAAATAAAATTTTTTCTTCTTTCATTTTTTAAGCTCTATCTTTAAATTAAACTTCATATTTGATATCTAAAGGAGTCTTTATTATGTCAGCAGAACATGATTGGAAGATACTTTATCAAAAAACACAAGAGCAGATTAAACAGCAAGAATTATTACTCTATGCACTGTATCAACAACGTACTTTTATCCGGTCACAAATTTTAGAACAAGCACTAAACAAAAGTAATGAAACAAATAATTCTTTTAAGTGTTAAGTAAAAGCTTAAGTCAAGTATTAAGTATTAGGTAGTGAGCAGGGATATTTCATAGAACATCCCTACATTATACTAACGTAAGCATTCAGCTATTAGCTGTCAGCTAGCCTCCTCCGGAGGAACTGCGGACTTCAGCAACAAGACTCTCTCATATAGGACAGTGTTTAAATTAATATAGACTTTAAGGATAAGGAAGGCAACTTTTGTAGTAAGACAATGAATAAAGCTTTGATCCTAAACTAAAAGCAATAGCTAATAGCTGATGGCTGACCGCTGAATGCTTACATACTAACTTTTACAGAGAGAAAGTTTAGGGTAGATGAGAAAAGGTTGAATCTTGCATCCTCATAAAGTATCTTTGATAACCGAATCTGGTATGACCACTCAGCTTCTCTACTGAGTCTAAATTCCTCAATACAAAGAGATAAATATTAAGTATGAAGAAAATTAAAGCCAAGAAAAATCAAAAAATTAATCAAGTAGAGAATGGTTTAGTGGCATTACAAGAATATGAACTAGAAAGTGTGGTCGGAGGATTTCTTCCTCCAGATTTAGAAGATTTAATGAATAAAAGTAAGGAGAATCCAACTTCCCCTAGTATTGAAAGTAATAGGTGGCGGAATTTAGCTTAATATTTACCGAATAATTAAAGTTTAATATAAAATCCGGATAATTAAATTTACTTCCCAAAAACAGAAATAATGCTATTAACTGAACTGTATTATTTACCGAATAATTAATAATTAATAATTAAATAATTATGGTTTAAAGCCTCCCCTTTTAAGGGGAAAAAAGCGGTTGAGGGATGGCGAGGTCCCCTCACCATATCCAATCACGGTCGTTAGCGTAGCTTCCCGTAGGGTGGGATGGCGATCTTCGGAGCGGATCTGTCAAGAGCGGGTCTCGGAGCCATATCCAATCGAATCAAGAGAAGAAAAAATTTTCCCTACTGCGTCAATCATCTTCTTTTCAAGGAGAGGTAATTATTAATTATTAACTGTTAATTATTAATTTTTGAATGTTGCCCACCACGAAGCATAAGTAATTTTTTGTCGTAGCAAAAACCATTGTAAAGCAGTTAAAATTACTCAAGTTATCAAAATTTTCAAGAAATAACCTAATGGTAATGGGTATGGAGGCCAGTCATTTTCTTGTAAAGGCACTTCAAAAATAATCACAAATGCAGCAAAAGTAACGACCCCCAAAATAGATAAACCTATAGGCAAAGCTATAATATTGGTAATTACCCATTGCCATACCAAGGGATATCAATATCTCATAAACCATGCTTGTATTCAGATGTTGGCCAAGCATAAAGTTAATATTGGGATTATTAGTTACCCTTCTTCCTTATTCCTTCGAGTTAATAAATATGACTACTTGTACAAACTGTGGACATAACAATACTATTGCCTCTCGCTTTTGCTCTAACTGTGGTGCTTTTCTAGAGGAAATAAAACCCTTTCAAACAGCATCTACGGAATTAAAACCAGGAAGTAAATTAAGAAACCGCTACATAATTATTCGTCAAATAGGTCAAGGTGGATTTGGCAAAACTTACTTAGCAGAAGACACAGGTAGATTTAAGCAAGCAGTAGTTTTAAAACAATTAACACCAGGAAACCAAGGCACTGAATTTATACAAAAAGCGGAGGAACTTTTTCACCGAGAAGCAATGATATTACATCAAATTAATCATCCTCAAATCCCCCGTTTTTGGGAATTTATTCGGGAAAATAAATGTTTGTTTTTGGTGCAAGATTTTATTGAAGGGCAAACTTATGAATCTCTGCTTAGTCAACGTCGGCGACAAGGTAAATTTTTTAGCGAAGTTGAAATAATTGACTTTATTCGTCAAATATTACCAGTTTTAAATTATCTACATAGTCGAGGAATTATTCATCGAGATATTGCTCCTGATAATATTATTTGTCGGGCAGAAGATGGGTTACCAATTTTAATTGATTTGGGTGGAGTAAAACAAATTGCTGCCGAAGTTTCTCACAAAGCTGATAGTTCCGAAAATGTTGTTTATTCTGGCACTAAATTAGGTAAATTTGGTTATGCTCCTGACGAACAAATGCGGTTAGGAATAGTTGCTCCACATAGTGATTTGTATGCTTTAGGAGTGACTTGTTTAGTATTAATGACTGGTAAACTTCCCTCAGAGTTAATTAATACAAAAACAATGCAGTGGCAATGGAGTAAAGAACTAAAATTAAGTCCGAAGTTTGATGGTATTTTAAATAGAATGTTAGCTTTTATTCCTGGCGATCGCTTCCAATCAGCGGAGGAAATATTAGTACAGCTACAACCTCCAGAACCGGAAATTATTGCACTAACTCAAATCAGTAAAACTGAGTCAAAGAATCAAAAAATAGAGACAAAAACAGCCATAGCTTCTATTCCAAAACTCGGAAATATTATTCATAGTTCAAATGACGTACCAGCAGAAATTATTGGTTGGAATTGGGGGGCATTTTTCTTGCCTGGTTTGTGGTGTTTAACTAATCATGTTTGGATAGGATTAATTGCCTGGATTGATTTAAGTTTTGTTACCTTAGGTATGGGATGGTTGCTGACAGGAATAATTTTAGGTCTTAAAGGAAATGAGTGGGCTTGGAAAAGCCGCAAATGGAAAAATGTTGCTGAATTTAGAAAGCATCAGAGAATATGGTCGATTATCTCTTTATTATTAATTTCAAGTGCCGTAATTATTGGGATTTTAGTAATTTTATTTCTGTTTGTTATTGCTGCTTTTATTGCTGGTTAGAAAGGTTGGTTTTCTCTAATAGAATTTGACTTTTAAATTAATCCTATGTATTATATAGTAGGGAATAAGGAATAGTGGGAAAAACATTTCCACTGATTCGGATAGTCATCACTCTATGTCGGTGCTCTACCTCTCTATTCCTATATAAGCTATAAGCAGTTTTTTAAAAAGACAAATAGCACTAATTATGAAAGTAAAACATCCAATTAATCTATCTAAAGCGACAACTTTTATATTTATATTGACGCTGATGATAGCCTATCAAAATTTTTCTTTAGTTGCGTGGGTATATCTATCCCTACATGGTACTTATGGAATTTTATGGTTACTGAAAGACCGTATTTATCCAGATAAGCAATGGGAACAAGAAGTTCCTTTTCTACAAGGTATTATAATTTTTGGAATAGTCTGCTTATATTGGATAGCTCCCTACATTTTAATTAGTAGTGGAAGTGAACCTCCAATATCATTAGTAGCTGCTGCAATTTCTCTAAATATTTTTGGCATTTTCTTCCACTACACTAGCGATGCTCAAAAATATTATACCCTCAAATATAAACCAGGATTAATCACAGAAGGATTCTTTGCTCGCTGTCGAAATACTAACTATTTAGGAGAAATATTTATCTATCTTTCTTTTGCAATGTTAGTGCAACATTGGTTGCCTTATTTAATTCTAGGAGCATTTTTTGCTGGAATATTTATCCCTAATATGCTGAAAAAAGATAAGTCTCTATCTCGCTATCCAGAATTTGCAGAATATCAAGCTAATTCTGGATTAATTATCCCTCAACTATTTAGCAAAAATTCTCTGACTTCGGAAGCCAAAAAATTTGCAGAAAAAAATGGCTTTGTTGCATGAAAGTAGCGTTCGTAGAAACTCCCTTAGTGGAAGTTAACTAGCTCTCAACTTTGTAGCTTTTGGGTTTGCCAGTTTGAATCATACGCTTGGGCATGGCACATTGTATGAATAACTCTACTGCCTGACTATCAAATTTTCGTCGTCGCAATTGTCCTCCAAATATCACTTTGAGCCTAAACATAGTAGTTTTCCTACGGAATGCTTCCCTACGGGATGCTACGCAAACGCAAACAGATAGGGAACGTCGATGGTAGCCACTTTCACGCTTCCATTTCTTGCGGCCACAGATGCGAATGCACCTCAAGTTTTCATCTCTGGGATGGGGAGTCCCTTTACAGTTGCCATGTTGCCAAATCACCGCATTTTTTCGCGGTGGAATTGTCGTTTTTGCCGACTATGGTGAGGAGACGCAATATCAGTTATGGAACTCAGACGATTGAAGGGACGAGAGCTTGGGATACTTTTATGTCCCTTGTTACTACGACTCGTAAACTGGGATTGAGCTTTTTTGAATATGTACGCGATCGCATTTTGAGGAGAGGGAATATTCCCTCTCTGGCAACTATTATTTATGATCGCTCTTCTGTTAATTCTCTTGGTTGGTCTTAGCAGCTATCATAATTGCCTACCCCATCATATTGAGTGGATACCATAAAGATATGTTATGTGTCGAGAAAAATTAGTTAAAGTGATGATTGCGACGACGTAAACCACCAAAGACGAATAATCCGACCATGGCCATTAAGCCCACAGTGGTAGATGATTCGGGAACGGATTGAGACTCCACACTAATGGTGATACTAGCAATCCCATTGGGATAAAGAGTTGTATCATTGAAATCGAGGTCAGCAAAAGCCGTATCAAAATTAGTTGGTCTATTGAGGAAATTAGCATAAGGATCGGCAACATTGGCATTAACTCCATTTTCATCAGCCCCCTGATTTTGTCCGCCTTGTCCGGCAGGTAATTCTGGAAACAAACCGTTACCGGCAGAAGTAGAAAAATTATTGACTTCTGTTCCAGCATCATTAACGGTTCCGGGGAGTCCAATGTTAAAGGAAATTTGGCTTTGATTTCCTGTAAATAAATCCATTAAATCCCAAGCAAAGGGATTACCATTGGCAACATAATAATCATTAGAAGGAAGAACCATCGATACATAAGAGAACCATCGATTAGATTCATCGGGGGTTACGTCAAATGTACTCATAGCCATAGTTTCTGCGGTGATAGGACCACCACCAATGGCACCATCAACACGGGTTCCCACTTGAGTTGAGTCGAACACTCCACTCATACCACCTTGAACATAGGTTTTATTGGCGAGAAAGTCTATGGAGATGGGCATAGTATTGCCATCCTCAGCAATTCTCTCTAACCCTTTCTCGGAGGGAAGTCCCCCGTTATAACTATCAAAGCTACCGTCATGAAATCCCACCCAAACAGGGGTCAAGGCCACACCACCATCGAGACCGAGATTTTCTACTTCTACTTTTAAGGTTAATGCTTGCGCAACAGATGCTGTAGTGATAACAGAACTAACGCTTACAAGTGTTAATAATGCTTTACTATTTTTGAATAAGTTGGTCATGGCAGAATTAATTCACAATCTAATCAATTATCTCGTCATCAGTCTAATGAGACTATCTGAGAATTCTCTGAGAGATTTATAAAGTTTTTCTCAGTTCTCCGCTGCTTATAATACAATTAAACTTTTAAGAAGGTCACCCCTGTTAATAAATTCTTAATATGTTTCATATGTTTCATTAGCAAAAGCAACCCCACATTTAAAATCTTTACTGAATCTTCATAAAACTCTAGTTTTTTATATTTTCTCTGTGATTACAACGAGTTTTACTCATCTTTAAAAAATTAATATGTATAGATTATATAAAGTATTATTTTTTTTATCCTCTCATTATAATTCCAAAAAATAGATAGGTTAGTGGTAAGCATTCAGGTGTAGGGGTTGACAAAATTATCCCAATTACTCAGAGATAGGAATGAGAGATAATTCGTGAGAACGCGATCGCATTGCCAAAGAAAGTGATCGCCTCAATAAATCAAGAACAGAGCGACCCTGAGCGCGACAAGACTGTATGACGCTCAACAATGTTGCCGAACGACGAAACCCAGGCCAAAAGCGAGAACCACCAGCCACTTTACGCTTAGTGACGGCTTTGTTGCATGAATGTTGCGATCGCAGATAACTCCCTGGGGAGATGCAGTTCTAGATGTGTACTTGATAACTTTCGGGTTTACCATTCTGTATCATGCGGTTGCTGGCTAGCGCATTGAATGAATAACTCCACTGCTTGATTATCAAATGATCGTCTTCGTAACTTCCCACAAAATAAAACTTTGAGCCTAAACATAGTGGTTTTCCTACGGAATGCTTTCCTACGGGATGCTACGCAAACGCAAACAGATAGAGAGCGTCTATGGTATCCACTTTCATGCTTCCATTTCTGGCGTCCTATTTTACGAATTCGTCTGAGGTTCTCATCTCTGGGAGCAGGTAGGGCTTTACAGTTGCCATGCTGCCTAATCACAGCATTTTTACGCGGTGGAATGGTCGTTTTTATCCCTCGTTGGTGAGCTGTCTCATAGCACTTGTATTTGTCATCAGCCCCATCACCTGAAACTTGGGCTATTTCACCTTCTACTCCATCTAATAGGTCAGAAAATACTTGGTCTCACTCACATCATTGGTTGTGACAACTGCTGTGACAATCTCTCCGGTCGCCTCATTCACACCTAGATGTACTGGTATTGCAATATTTAGTTTTCTGACCCTACGGCATACAGTGTTATGGTCTGGTACTGGTAAATCTAGTCCCATCAAGTCAAATATAGATTCCACAAATCCCTCTGTCTGTCGTCCTGCTAATCCAAATAAGCTGCTGAGAGCCACCATTAATTCAATAGCCACATCACTATAGGTTTTCGATGCTCCCCTACGTCCGGTCTTCTTGTGGTTGACCCACTGCTCTATTACCTCGTCAGTGAGCCAAAATGTCAGACTCCCTCTTTGCTTTAAGGAAGCATCATACTCAGACCAGTTACTGACTCGGTACTTAGACTTGGACCTAGACTTAGACTTAGATTGGGACTTACTCATGTCTACGTTGATATAGGTTTGTTGTGCCACGCACTGTTATTTTTACCCTCTAAGCTCTCTTTGTGCAACAAAGCCCCTTCTACTGGGGGTTTCTTATTCTTTCTTCCCTTCTGACTCGGTCTGACTGACTTCCCCTCCTGGGAGGGGCGTGCGGGTGGGTTGACTCCTAAGTAATTAGGATTAATATCATACACGCACTTCAGCAACGCCTAAATATCTAGTATCTGAACTCAAATAAAATATACTACAATTAAAATGATAGTCGTTTAAGTTTTTATGAATAGGAATAGAATCAGCAAAGCTGGGCGATCGCTATAATCTTGTAAGCGATCGCGATCATTTAGCATACGCTATATATAGTGTCTTTGCGTAATATTATGTCCGGTTGAATACTTATAAATAAATGACGGAGTCCTCAGGAGTCAGGAGTCAGGTAGGGGAGCTGTCGGATTGGCGACGTACAGGAGTTAGGAGGGAACAAAGAAGAAGGAAGAGGAAGAGGAAGAAAAAGAGAAAGTTTTTTTATCACTAATTATCCGGACATGATATAAGTCCTGATAATAAGTATTCAACCGGATTTGATATAACAGCCTTTTTGAGCGAACCTCCTAAAACAGAAAATATCGCTGTGCCATGGGTAAAACTGTTGCAGGTTCACAAGTCAACAACTCCCCATCAGCTCTAACTTCATAAGTTTCCGGGTCAACTTCTATTTCTGGCAAAGCATCATTTAATTTCATCTCTTGTTTGCTAATTTGCCGAGTATTTACCACTGCAACTGCTGACTTTTTCAACTGTAGTTGAGCCACAATATCAGTTTCCAGAGCAGCTTGAGAAACAAAAGTCAAAGAAGTAGCAGCGATCGCTCCCCCAAAACTACCAAACATTGGCTGCATAACCACAGGTTGTGGAGTAGGAATACTTGCATTCGCATCTCCCATCTGAGCATAAGCAATAGCTCCTCCCTTAATCACAATTTCCGGTTTCACCCCAAACATAGCAGGTCGCCACAAACATAAATCTGCCAACTTTCCCACTTCCACCGAACCCACATACTCAGCAATACCATGAGCGATCGCCGGATTAATCGTGTATTTTGCCACATAACGTTTAGCACGCAAATTATCATTTTCCCCAGACTCTCCATTCAAAGGTCCGCGCTGAATTTTCATTTTGTGAGCTGTTTGCCAAGTTCTAATAATAACCTCTCCCACACGTCCCATGGCCTGAGAATCAGAAGCAATCATACTAAACGCTCCCAGATCGTGCAGTATATCCTCAGCAGCAATAGTTTCTCGACGAATGCGAGACTCTGCAAAAGCCACATCCTCTGGAATATTTCGGTCTAGATGATGACACACCATCAACATATCCAAATGTTCTTCCAAAGTATTGAGAGTATAAGGACGAGTGGGGTTAGTAGAAGAAGGTAAAACATTTGCTTGACCGCAGACTTTGATAATATCTGGAGCGTGACCGCCTCCCGCACCTTCAGTGTGATAAGTATGAATTGTCCGGTTTTTAAAAGCCTTTATGGTGGTTTCTACAAACCCTGCTTCATTGAGAGTATCGGTGTGGATAGCAACTTGCACATCGTACTCGTCCGCAACATTTAAGCAGGTGTCGATCGCCGCCGGGGTAGTTCCCCAATCTTCATGTAATTTTAATCCCATCGCCCCTGCTAATACTTGTTCGACTAGAGCTTGGGGTTGACTGCTGTTACCTTTGCCCATGAAACCTAAATTTACCGGGAAAGCTTCAGCAGCTTGCAACATTCGGTGAATATTCCAAGGACCGGGAGTACAGGTAGTCGCATTAGTACCTGTGGCAGGACCTGTTCCTCCACCTAATATAGTTGTGATACCAGAAGCGATCGCTGTTTCGATTTGTTGAGGACAAATAAAATGAATGTGAGCATCAATGCCACCTGCTGTTAAAATCATGCCTTCACCCGCTACAGCTTCAGTTCCCGGACCGATGATAATATCTACATTATCTTGGATGTAGGGGTTGCCTGCTTTACCAATTTTGCAGATTTTACCATCTTTGATGCCGATGTCTGCTTTGACAATACCCCACCAGTCGAGAATGAGAGCGTTGGTAATAACTAGATCCACTGCGCCGTCAGCATTGGCAATGGGAGATTGCCCCATACCGTCACGGATGACTTTGCCTCCACCAAATTTTACTTCATCGCCGTAGGTGGTATAGTCTTGCTCGACTTCTATGAATAATTCTGTGTCAGCTAAACGGACGCGATCGCCTATTGTTGGCCCATAAGTTTCAGCATAGGCACGACGGTTGATTCTATAAGCCATATTTATTCTTTACTAAATTGAACAACCTACACTCATAGATTAGTTGTTCTCCGTAGAAATAACTACGCTAACAGTGTAGGTAGATGATGCCTGTTGAAAATACAGAAAATTGAGAAAAGGAAAATTAACTAGCTATTAGCTATTAGCATTTCCGTTTTTAGCAGCTCTGGGTTTAAATCCCCGGTTTCTATAAACCGGAAGGTTGAGGAAGGGTTGAAATCTCCTTCTAAACATTTACTGCTGAGTGCTGAGTGCTGATTGCTGATTGCTTATTTAATCTAAGGTTTAGGGCAAGTCCCTAATTTTCAGTCAACATAAAGACCGCGAGGGTCTGTGTCCCTGAGCCAAGTAATGAAACTTTTATAGTCATCTATATTGTAGGTCGCGATACAACCCACAGTGCCAGGCGAGCCATAATTGCGATTCCAGTCAATATGAATTTCGATTGCACTTCTTTCTGTAGTACCAGGTTCTAAATAATCTAACGGAACAGTTACTGGACCTATACCACTCTGAAAAATATTACCATAATAATTATCTCTCCCATCAGCCCAGATAATATCGTTAACGTACCATTTACTGCTCCATTTACCCAACGTGGAAATTTATTTGCTGCTCCTTGATAGTCTCCTTAGTTGAGCTTTCTTAACATGGTACTACTTTCAAAAGCACCAGTTCCAACGTTATAACAGAAGCATACAAGAGCATCAAACTGATTTTGATTCAGAGGAACTTGAACCAGCCTCAAAACTACTTCTGCTGCTTTGTCGCATTCATACTTTAAATAGAATTCTGCATTTCTTTCTGTAATTCTTTCTCCTAGCTGAACTTTTTTTCCATTGGGGTAACGAATGGTTCCATACCCAATGGTTGGTATTCCTACTGGGTCTAGATCAGCATTCAGAAAAAGTCCTTCCCATTTTTTGACTAAGTTTAGACTATTTTGTAATATTTCCATGCTACAGCTCCAATTTACAACTAAACAGTCATATTTTATGTTAGTTATAGCTGTTTGCAATTTTAATTAAGTACCAAATTATTGAGTTTATAACTAATACATTGATTCCAAACTAATATATTAGTTTCTATAGAATATAAGCTTTCAATTTACAGTTTTTGAATCTTTATTTATATAGTCATAAAAAATCTAAATTTTCATCAATGCTTAAATTGATTTAGCTAGCCATAAATTAACTGATATGCAAACAGCAATCACATTTTTTAGTCTATAGTTGATTTAAAGACTAATCATTGACTGCTCTGTGAATTAAATTTACAGGGATTCTAATAAGTAGGCATAAATCAATATAAAACTAAGATATAGGTGTGAAGTGGGAGAAAAATTTAAGCCTCATCACAATTATTTTATTTATATATTAGTTTGACCAAAAAAATAAGGTCTTAAGCCTCCTCTTTGAAAAGGATAAAAAGCGGTCGTTAGCGTAGCTTCCCGTAGGGTGGGATGGCGAGGAAACCTCGCCATATCCAATCAACCAAGAGAAAAAAAAATCTGTATCTTCTCGCATCCCTATTGCCGGAGGTAATGAATTGACTTACCTATGTAAAATTTTTAAGTGCCTGGACAGCAAGATTCCTGAGAAACAGTTGCTCAAGTGAACATTTCCAACTAAACTAATATGGCAAATTGACTTACATAATCAGGAGAATCAAAAATTGCCCACTCTAGGTGTCAACATTGACCACGTTGCCACAATTAGACAAGCGCGACGAACTGTAGAACCAGATCCAGTAGCAGCAGCAATTTTAGCTGAACTTTCTGGTGCTGATGGTATTACTGTTCATCTGCGGGAAGACCGTCGCCATATTCATGAACGAGATGTCCATATTCTGCGACAAACGGTGCGGACTCATTTGAATTTGGAGATGGCACCTACTACAGAAATGGTGGCGATCGCTCTGGATATTAAGCCTGATTATATTACTCTTGTACCAGAACGTCGCGAAGAAGTAACAACTGAAGGTGGTTTGGATGTTGCTAGTAATATCCCTCGTATGAGAGAGGTAGTAGCTCAGTTGCAAGGAGCAAATATTCCTGTCAGTATGTTTATTGATGCAGAAAAAGCCCAGATTGAAGCTTCCGCAGAAATTCAGGCTAAGTTTATAGAACTCCACACAGGATGTTATGCAGAAGCTACTGATGAGGCCACTCGCCATCAAGAATTGACGATTTTGGCAGATGGCTGCAAAATAGCGATCGCTGCTGGACTCCGAGTTAATGCTGGACATGGCCTCACTTATGGGAATGTTTATCCAGTTGCTTGTCTAGAAGGTATGGAAGAACTCAACATTGGTCATACAATAATTTCTAGGGCGGTACTTGTGGGTATGGAGCGAGCTGTCCGCGAGATGAAACAAGCCATTAATGGTTTTCATTAATGGATAATGGATAATGGATAATGGATAATGGATAATGGATAATGGATAATTACCTCTCCTTAAAAGTCAGAAGATTGACCAATAAGGAAAAAGTTTATTTTTTCCCCCTTGAAAGGGGAGGCAGAGTAAGCTGAATTGTTTAATTATTTAATTATTAATTATTCGGTAATTACTAATTTTTGTTTATTGATTGAAATGCAAACCTATTATTATGTTTTAGCTAGTAAAAAATTTTTACTAGAGGAAGAACCCCTGGAAGAGGTTTTTAGAGAACGCACCAGAGATTATCACGAAAAGGAAAAAGAAATAGATTTTTGGTTGGTTCCTCAACCTGTTTTTTTAGAAGCTCCAGAAATGGCTAATATTAAGGCTAAATGTCCTCAACCTGCTGCAGCGATTATTTCTACTAACCCTAAATTTATTACTTGGTTAAAGTTACGTTTGGAATCTGTAATTACAGGTGAATTTCAAGCACCTTCAGATTCTATCCCAGAACCTTTAGCTTCTGTTGAGGATGCTTCTGTGAAAGATTCTTGAAGAGAGAGTTAGGAGTCGGGGAGTCGGGGAGTCGGGGAGTCGGGGAGTCGGGGAGTCGGGGAGTCGGGGAGGTTGAATATTGAAGTAATTATAGAATGATCAACACATACGATATAACCGGATTATATAAAAATGATCTTCATCTATCTTGAGAATATATCAAATTATTCCCTCCTCTGTAGGGACATTGCATCCAACGTCTTTACTATTCCCTACTCCCTAATTTGTTTTTGGCCATGAATCAGACTCAAATGCAACTCAATAAATTCTGCTTGGGGGGCTTGAAAACTTTTATGGCCTCAGCTTTTTTATTTTTGTCATCCTTGACAATTGATGCTAACTATGCTTTTGGTGTAGAAACTTGTCAACCCCCTGCTAATGACGAATACTTACTGGTAATAATTACAGAGACATCAGCAGCTCAAGATATAGTTAGACGGAGTTTACCGCCAGATATTATCATCGAAGTCTGTCGCTACATCGACCAGACTGTTAGTAGTATCCGAGGTTTTGATGACAAAGATGTGGCTAGTGATTGGGCGCGTTATATTCAGGACATTGTAGGGTTGTCTGCTTATGTGGTGAGACCTAGTGAAGAAACAACTCTATCAGATACTTCATTGCCAGCGCCTCCAGAAATAGGATTTAATCCTCAACCCCTGGGTACGGGTTTTGCAGTTTTAGTCGATTATAATAATCAACCAGAAATTGCTCTACAGTTAGAAAGAAGTTTAGGGCGTAATGTAGGTTTAGTTGCCTATGGACAAAAACCTTTCTTATTGGTTACATATACTAAGAATAGGAGAGCTGCTACAAACAGTTTGTTCAACTTAAGCGATCGCGGATTTTTAGCTTTTGTTGTGGATAGTAGTCGGGTAACATTAATTAGTCCTAGAATTAAATCAATCAATAACTAAAACTAGCAATCCAAGATACAGCTACTCCTAGAACAAAACCTGCTATTACCTGTACGGGAGTATGGCCTAATAACTCTTTGAGACGGTCTTGACTGAGATGGTGGTCTTCTTGGAAAAATTCATCGATAATTTGATTGAGAATTCGTGCTTGTAGTCCGGCGGCTTGACGAACTCCTGCTGCATCATACATGACTATGATGGCAAAAACTAAAGCCAGTGCAAACTCTGGACTCCCCCAACCTTTGGCTTGACCCACTCCTACTGCCAGTGCAGCTACAAATGCAGAATGAGAGCTGGGCATTCCTCCTGCTGTGACTAAAGCCTGTAAATTAATCTTACCATTTTGAACTAACTCCACCACTACCTTGACGACTTGGGCTATTCCACAAGCTAGGAGAGCAACCCATAGAACATGGTTATCCATGATTTCGCCAATATTTTGCATATTGTACTCCTAGTTACTGCGACTGACAATAAAATCTGCTAAGGCTATTAATGGCATGGCCTTTTCTCCAAAAACTTCTAACTCTGCCTTGGCATTCTCAATTAGTCTTTGAGCTTGACACCTAGATTCTTCTAATCCCCAAATAGCAGGATAGGTAGCTTTTTGAGCTTCTATATCCTTTCTGGCGGTTTTCCCTAGCTCTTCTGTAGTGGCAGTAATATCGAGAATATCATCAACTATTTGAAAAGCTAGACCAATATTTTGAGCATAACGGGAAAGTCTTTGTAGATTAGCTTGGGAAGCATTGGCAAGTATTGCTCCACAGACTACGCAAGCTTCTAAAAGAGCACCTGTTTTGTGAGTGTGGATAAAATGTAGTGTTTCTTCAGATACCTCTGAAAGTCCCTCTGAAGCCAAATCTACTACTTGGCCTCCGACTAACCCTGCTGCTCCCACAGCTTTTCCGAGACGAGCTATTACTTGTAGCACTTGCTGGGGTAGGACGTTCTTAGTTTGAGTAGCTACAAACTCAAAAGCGTAACTTAACAGACCATCCCCTGCCAGAATAGCAATATCCTCACCATAAACTTTATGATTTGTTAATTTACCTCGGCGATAGTCGTCGTTATCCATTGCGGGTAAGTCATCGTGGATCAATGACATAGTATGGATCATTTCTAATGCACAGGCAGTGGGCATTGCCATCTCTATATTTCCGCCTGATAACTCACAACTAGCCAAACAAAGAATTGGACGTAACCGCTTACCACCTGCTAATAGGGAATAGCGCATTGCCTCATAAATTTTGTCTGGATAGACTACGGTAATAGAATTGTCCAGAGCTTTTTCAACCAGAGCTTTTCGCTTTGCTAGATAGGTAGATAAGTCAAAAGTTGTATCTATTTGAAATTGAGGGAGCATGGGATTAATATTATGGCCACTATTTGGCATTAGCACCATAGATTATACACTTTATTGGTGGAAATCCTGAAAATTTATTTGAAGAAGGTTTTAGGTAGTAGTAGACTGACACAGCTAAGATGGGGAGATGGGGAGATGGGAAGATGGGGGGATAAAGATACCTAGAAACAAAAATCTATTGCAAAGTTTTAGGTGTACCACTCCAGTAGGTGGGTGTTATACAGAATCCGGTTATACAGTATATGTTGATAGTTCTATCCACACTCCCCTACTCTCCCAACTATATGACAAATTCTATAGTAACTGCCTGGTTGGTGTTTGATAATTAGGGCTTACCGTTCAAAGATAAAAGCATTGATATATAAAGGTTTTAGCTGTTTTTGCTTGAAAAAAGTGCGCCTGTTTTCGCTCAAGAAAGCTCAAAAAACTAGCATTTTGTGCAAGAGTTGGGCAGAAAAATTAAGGGACAAAACTTAGCTCCTACCTCCTCGCTCATTCCCATTTCTCCCCTCCACGGTCGGGGGAGGGGCGAGGGGTGGGTTGTCTCCTGTCTTCCCCTCCACGGTCGGGGGAGGGGCGAGGGGTGGGTTGTCTCCTCCCCTCACCCATAAGACTTTTTCAGCAAACCCTAATTACCCGATGTCCTAACTATAGTGGTGAATGCTATAAATAGCAGGATTCAATAGCGTTAAGAGCGATTATTCGCCAGTGAATGTATATTATTCTTATGTTTACTACTCCCCTGCTCCTCTACTCCTCTACTCCTCTACTCCCCACTCCTCTACTCCCCCACTCCCTTACTCCCCTACTCGAGTAAACTACTCCAGCGTTCTACTGTATTTTGTAATAATATTGCTACAGTCATCGGGCCTACTCCACCAGGCACGGGAGTAATAAATTCTGCTACCTCCGCTACGGAGTCAAATTGAACATCTCCTACTAACCGACTATTACCTGCCTCATCTGTGACTCGATTAATTCCTACATCTATTACTGTTGCTCCTGGTTTGACCATCTCCGCCGTAATCATTTCTGGCCTACCAACTGCTGCTATCAGAATATCTGCATTTCTGGTTATGGCCTCCAAATTCTGAGACCGAGAATGGGCAATAGTTACTGTACTATTAGCTTCTAATAACATTAATGCCATTGGTTTGCCGACTAAAATACTACGTCCTAATATCACTGCTTGTTTTCCCTGTAATTCTATTTTGTATTCTTGCAACAAGCGCATCACTCCCGCAGGAGTACAACTGCGTAAACCTTTTTCACCTCGAAGCAGTTGACCTAAATTCATGGGATGAAGTCCATCTACGTCTTTACTGGGGTCTGTTTGGTAGAGTAAAGAGGTAGAGTCTAAGTGTTCTGGTAGAGGTAGTTGGACGAGAATACCGTCTACTTCTGGATTTTGGTTTAATTGTTGAATAACTTGTGTTAATTCAGCTTGAGATGTTTGGGCCGGAAAATGTTTGCCAAAGGAGGATATCCCTACTTGACTACAGGCTTTTTCTTTGTTGCGGACATATACTGCACTGGCGGGGTTGTCTCCTACCATTAATACTGCTAACCCTGGAGGACGACCAATTTTGCTTTGCAAGGTCTGAACTTTTTGTTGGAGTTCTGCTTTGATTTTTTTGGCCAGTGCTTTACCGTCTAATTTTTTTACCATTTTTATTTCTTGTTTGAGCTTTGCTTTTAAATTTCTGTATCGGAATAGATTTCTTTATTTTTATTTTTGATTTTTAAAGTATATTTTCTTGTCAACATAAAAATAATAGTATGGTTATTAGTATCTAAAAGTAGATTTTGTGATGTTTTAAGTAAATAAAAATATTGTTGAATTTTGGGCGCTAAAAAATTCAATATAGAGTTAAATATTTTATTGGTATTATGGAACTATAAAGTATTTTTATTTGAAGACTAATATTTTAGTGGAATCTAGGGTAATTTCAGTTAAAATTTAACAGTTATCAGTATCTCAGGTTTAAGCTTGAGGCTTGAAATACTGAATTTTCTTTTTTTATCTTCTTGAAAGGACAGGTTTGATACCTTATTTCTTTAGTCAGGATGAAAGAATTCAACAATTAATAATTAACAATTACCGAAAATTTGTGGGTATGCGCCTCTCTTTTTAAAGGGATAAAAAAAAGAGACTATTCCTTATATCAAGCCTCTTTATTGCTGAAGGGCGCAGTTCCTCCGGAGGAGGCTAACTGATAACTGATCACTGATAACTGAAATTACTTCTCCTTCAAAAAAGATGTTTTTTTCTTTTTTATCTTTGATGGGTAGAGGCTTTAAAGCTTAATTTTTCGGCGATATTAAAAAAAATTTTTTTTCTTTTTTATCTTTGATGGGTAGAGGCTTTAAAGCTTAATTTTTCGGCGATATTAAAAAAAATTTTTTTTCTTTTTTATCTTTGATGGGTAGAGGCTTTAAAGCTTAATTTTTCGGCGATATTAAAAAAAATTATAGCAGTCAAAGCAAAGGTTAGGATAGAACTAAAGCTGAAAACTCAGACAACGCCAGATTTCTTATTCTTACTTCTTCCTTCTTTCTTCTGCTATAACTCTAAATTTTAAGTATGATGAAAGTGATGGAAATAAATTTTATTTTTTTTAGTAATAATTATAAAACAATAGTTGAAATAAGGAAAAAAAGTTTTGATGAGAACCAGGGAAGCCATTAAGGAAGTCAGAAGTCAGAAGTCAGCAGTTAGAAGTTATTTTTGTAACGGGAATTTGAGCCCCCTTCCAAAAAGATTTCGCCTTAAAAGGCGGGGTTTTAGACCCAATTATTTTGATAAAAATATATTGAGAATGAATTTATTAAGAATATTGCAGAAGTTTCCATTTAGCTTTCTGTTTATTCGTTATTTCTGCTTAAATCCATTTTTTAATAAATTCAAAACTATTCTAATTCTGCTGTTAGTAACAAGTTTAATTAGTTGCGGAAAAATTACAGAAACAGCGATTAAATTAAGTCTAAATGTGAGTCGAATTAGCAAAATTCAAACAAAGGGTAAAATCGATCGCCAAGTATATTTGAAAGGAACTGTAGAAAGTAAAGCTCCTTTCTTAGAAACTGGTGCTTATGAATTAACAGATGATACTGGCAGTATTTGGATATTTACTAAAGCAGAATTACCAGAGGTGGGAACGGAAATAACAATTAAAGGGAGAATAAGTTATCAAAGTATTGTGGTTCCTGAATTAGGTAACCAGGATGTGGGAGATTTCTATGTAGAAGAAATAGAACGAGTAGAAGTTGAAAATCAAAATCAAGAAGAAAATGAACAACAATAATTTACCTCATGTAGCGATCGCTATTCTTTACCGAGAAGGAAAATTTCTGATGCAACTCCGGGATAATATTCCGACTATTTTTTATCCTGGTGTTTGGGCTTTTTTTGGAGGTCATATCGAACCTGGAGAAACAGCAGAAGTGGCTCTGAAACGAGAATTAGCAGAAGAAATAAGTTATATTCCTGAGACAGTTTCGGAATTTGGTGTTTACTCTGATGTTAAAGTTGTTCGTCATGTATTTCATGCTCCTTTAACTGTGGAATTAAAAGATTTGGTTTTGGGAGAAGGTTGGGATATGGGGTTATTAACTCCAGCAGAAATTAAGGCAGGTAAAGCTTATTCTGAGAATGCTGGAATGGAGCGATCGCTTGGTGAATTTCATCAAAAAATTCTCTTAGATTTTATGAATAAATATGGCATTAAATAATAGGAGTCAGGAGTCAGAATGAATGGCTTTAATAGCAGTTTTTCTGATCCACCAATTCCCTATAGAATGCTCAAATATTGGACGTTGCTTTATGGGAAATATTGGTGTGATATTGAGCAAGTGGTTATCTTGTTAAAAGAGATTGATTCAGAATTGGCTTTTCAAAATAAATTTTAAAGGCAAAATACTCGGCATTCTTATCGAGTAATTCGACTTTGGGAGGAGGAGTCGGCACCTTTTTTGGCTGATAATGCTTTATTACCATTAGCAACTTTAACTCGTAGTGAAAGTCCGACAGCTTTATTGTCACAGGTAGCAGAAAGAATTGGTAGAATAGAAGAGTCAAATCAACAAAAAAATATTTCTGCTGCTGCGGAAATACTAGGGGTTTAAGGTTTGATAAAAATTTAATTCGTCAACTTTTGAGGGAGGAGATAATGAAAGAGTCTGTAATATATCAGGATATTCTTCACAAAGGAGAAAAAATTGGTGAACAACGTGGCGAACAACGTGGTTTGTAAACAGGTTTAAACCGAGGTAAACAACAGGGAGAAGCTGAAATTATTATCACATTAATAACTCACAGATTCGGAGATATTTATGAGGAAATAGAAGCTAAAATTCGGAGTTTATCTATTTCTCAGTTGAATGAGTTAGCGATCGCCCAATTGAATTTTACTTCTATGGATGATTTGGTTAATTGGTTAAATGAATCTGAGAATTAATTAGTAGTTTTGTCAATCTGGATTTTGAGGAATTTGATGACTGGAGAGTTTAATGTTCTGATTCAAATTCCTTTTTTATTTGAATAGAAGGGTAACAAATGCAAGAATCTGTAATTTATCAGGATATTTTCCAGACAGGTTTTGAACGAGGTTTCCAAAGAGGTTTTGAGCGGGGTTTCCAAAGAGGTTTTGAACGGGGTTTAAAGCAGGGAATAGCTAAAATAATTATCCGTTTTCTAACTCGTAATTTGGGAATTATTTCTGAAGAAATGGAAGCTAAAATTTGGAGTTTATCTATTTCTGAGTTGGATGAACTTGTGGATGCTCAGTTCAATTTTACTTCTATGGATGATTTGATGAATTGGTTAAGTCAATCTCAGAATTAAAAAGCTGGTAGGGGTGGTTTTGAGGAATAAATGACCAATTTTTCAAGAATTTTAGTTAAACCTGTCCTTACTTACTTTTGACTTCTGACTTCCCGTCGCCAACACCATCACATAAATGTTTATCGCTTTCACTCACATCAGGGTTATTTTCTAGGTAGTCGCGCATCCAGTTGCAAGCCCACTCATGGAAGCTAAACTTCCAACCATTCCACAATTTTACTGTTTTATCATAACCAGCGGAAGCAATAGTCTCTCCATCAGGACTAAATGCTACACCATGGACCCAACTCTGATGATCCTCCAGAGTCCTCAATAATTGTCCTTTCTGGTTCCATAACTTTACTGTTTTGTCAGCACTTGCAGTAGCTATAGTCTCTCCATCAGGACTGAATGCTACATCATTGACCCAATCCTCATGACCGATGAGAGTATGCAGTAATTTCCCCTGACGATTCCACAATTTCACTGTTTTATCATAACCAGCAGAAGCAATAGTCTCTCCATCAGGACTAAATGCTACACCACGGACCCAATCCTCATGGCCGGTGAGAGTCTGCAATAATTTCCCCTGACGGTTCCACAATTTCACTGTTTTGTCACCACTGGCAGAAGCAATAGTCTCTCCATCGGGACTAAATGCTACACCATAGACCGAACTCTCATGGCCGGTGAGAGTCTGCAATAATTTCCCTTGACGGTTCCACAATTTCACTGTCTTGTCAGCACTTGCAGAAGCAATAGTCTCTCCATCAGGACTAAATGTTACACCATAGACCGAATTCTCATGACCAGTGAGAGTCTGCAATAATTTCCCTTGACGGTTCCACAATTTCACTGTATATTCATAACTTACAGTTGCTATAATCTCTCCATCAGGGCTAAAGGCTACATCCCAGACGAAATCCTTATGCTTGGTGAAAGTTTGCAATAATTTCCCTTGACGGTTCCACAATTTTACTGTATAGTCACGACTTGCAGTTGCTATAGTCTCTCCATCAGGACTAAATTCTATATCATTGACCACATGCTTATGACCAGTGAGAGTCTGCAATAATTTCCCCTGACGATTCCACAATTTCACTGTCTTGTCAGCACTTGCAGTTGCGATAGTCTCTCCATCAGGACTAAATTCTACATCATTGACCCAACTCTGATGACCAGTGAGAGTCTGCAATAATTTCCTCTGACGGTTCCACAATTTCACTGTCTTGTCAGCACTTGCAGTTGCTATAGTCTCTCCATCAGGACTAAATGCTACACCATTGACATAATCTTTATGGTCACTGAGAGTACCCAAGACTTTATCCTGACGCTCCCACAATTTCACTGTATTGTCGGTACTTGCAGTTGCAATAGTCTCTCCATCAGGACTAAATGTTACACCATTGACATAATCTTTATGGTCACTGAGAGTATGTAATAATTTCCCCTGACGGTTCCACAATTTTACTGTATAGTCACGACTTGCAGAAGCAATAGTCTCTCCATCAGGACTAAATGCTACACCATTGACCCAACTCTGATGACCAGTGAGAGTCTGCAATAATTGCCCCTGACGGTTCCACAACTTCACTGTATTGTCACGACTTGCAGAAGCAATAGTCTCTCCATCAGGACTAAATGCTACACCATTGACCCAACTCTGATGACCAGTGAGAGTCTGCAATAATTTCCCTTGACGGTTCCACAATTTCACTGTTTTGTCACCACTGCTAGAAGCAATAGTCTCTCCATCGGGACTAAATGCTACACCATTGACCCTACTCTCATGGCCGGTGAGAGTCTGCAATAATTTCCCCTGACGGTTCCACAACTTCACTGTATAGTCATCACTTGCAGAAGCAATAGTCTCTCCATCGGGACTAAATGCTACACCATTGACCGAATCCTCATGCCCCCTCAGAAGATTACGCTCTCGGTATCTTTGAGGATAGATAGATATTATGACTTGCCTTAAAGCACCTTTTATCTGCTTCCTGTTATTAGCCTGGGGTTGGAATATGATATTAGGACTCGGTAGTTGTTTTGCTGCTCTTAAAGCTTGCAGGATTGCTTCCCTATACTGATTTGAATTAAAAAATAATTGAGAAGTAATACTTTTACGCACTGCTTCCACTTCCGCAACCTCGAGACTTGCTCGCAAAAAAATCACTCCAGTAAAAGCTGCTGTCATAAAGGATAGTGCCAATAGTCCAAAACTTATCCACAGCCACTTTTCTACTTTCCGCTTTGCCTCATCTAGTATCTGATTTACCTTCGACTGAGCATCCAACTTTACCTGCATTTCCAACTTTTCTCCTTCAATAGCCTGTTTCTCCAAATCCTGAGAAGCAGCCAAAAAGCGATAGTCGAGAACACTCAAACTTTTATCCCCCGCCCACACTAAAGCATCAGCTAAAGTTTTACCTCCCAACAGTCGCGACTCATCTTGACATCCCGACTTTTGCCAAGCAGTAAACGCCTCAGAGTAAGGTCGTAACTTGGCTAACTCCTGTTCTACCCACTGAAGATTAAATACTTGTTGATAGATATAATTAGTGACCTGTAACTTGCCTTGACATTTGACAACCAAACCTGTGAGGCGGAGTTCCATTTGTTCAGAACTGTCATTTGCTCTTATTCCCTTATAAGACGAGATTAAAACCTGCTGATACAAACCCAACAACCGACTTGCTCGTTTTTCATTTACCAAGACGCGATCGCGAATTGTCCGTAAGTGTTCTGGGTTATCGTGAGATTCCCAATTATTAATAATATAAGTCCGAACTAACTCTCCCACATCGGGAGTACTACTATTATTATTTTGAACAATTATTTGACACAACTTTTGAGTTAAAAAAGGTTGCCCACCAGTCCATTCTAAAACTTCAGCTAATACCTGTTCTGCATTTTCTACCCTATTTTTTAAGCCAGGAGTTAGGAAATCTTTGGCTTCTGCGAAACTAAAACCTGTTAACTCTATCGCCCTACCAATATTAAAAGGAGTCCGAGTTTTATCAGCTATTAAATTAGAAGGAGTTGCCACCCCAAATAAAGCAAAAGATAATCGTTGATATTCTGGATTTTCTGCCCGTTTATTATGGCAAGCTCGAATCAGAGCAAAAAAATCATCGGTGGGAAAATCTAGACTAATTAAACTGTCTATCTCATCAACAAAAATGACAGTATTTTTCCCAACTTCTCGCAGCAAAACTTCTCTTAAAAAATCTCTAAATTGTTGTACAGGGGATAAATCTTCTCTTTCTTTTAACCACGTTCGCCGATTAATACTCAAGTCAAAAGTGCTAACCAACTCTTGAATAATACCCCGATACCATTGCTTGACATTAATTTCTTGACTACCCACATCAGTTAAGTCAATTACAGCACAGGCAAACCCTTCTTTTTCTAATCTGGCCTTAGTACGTAACATTAAACTTGACTTTCCCATTTGTCGGCAGTTCAACACATAACAAAATGCTCCTAATTTGAGGGCATGATAAAGATTTTCATCTGCTTCTCGTTTCACATAACTAGGTGCATCAGCAGGTAAACTTCCTCCTACTTGATATTGATAATTTTGGTTTTGTTTTGTGTTCATGGATAGACCGTTTCACGGAAGTCAAAAGTCAAAAGTAATTTATGATTGAGTTTTCGTTGTGGAAATCCTCCGAACAGGATTTACTAATTTCCGCGCCCTCAATGGATAGTCCTATATCATTATAAGCGTTCATAAAAATATTGCCGATATAATTCACATCTAGGAATAACATTATTACCCACTAATTTTACTAATCCTAAACTATACAATTTATAAGTCAACATGGACTCTAAATTTACACATTCTGTTGCCATAACAACTTTATGAAAAGCTGCTTTTAGTTCGGGATTAGTTTCTAAAATTGATAATAATTCTTGCAGATGACTGCGATAAATTCCCTCATTAGTTGGTGCTTTTTCTAGTAATTCCGACAAGGTTAAATTCTGACGAATTGCTAAATAAGACAAAGCCCGGTCTAATAAAAAAGGATGCCCTCCCATAACGTCAGTTAACTGCTTCACTTTTTCAGCCTGCCAATTTAATTGATAATTTTCAGTAAGTTTCCTTACTTGCTCCAAATTAAACTCTGGTAACTCAATAGGTTCGCCCACATTAAAAGGAGATTGATTAATATCTAAAGTAATATAAACTTCTGTGGAATGAACTACTACTAAGCGTAACTTTTTCCAGAGATTTTTTCGTTTTGCTGTCTCATGCCAAGAACGTAATAATCCCAAAAAATCCTCAGCAATTGGATGTGGAAAAATCAAGTCTATATTATCTATACATAAAACCAATGCTTCTGTTACTTTTGGCAATAAGCATTCTTCAAAATAAATCTTACAATTAACCTTACTACTATCTTCCTCATCCCAAGATTCATTTAAAATTTCTTTTGGCACATTTAATTCACGACCTAAACCACGACAAAACCAGCGCAAAAATTTATCTAAATCTTGAAAATCAGTAGTATCAGCATCTAATAAGTTAATAGATGCCGCTTGGTAGTTATGTTTTTTCCCTTGTTCTAAAATTCTATTAGTGAGAAAAGTTTTTCCCATTTGTTTAGGAGCTTTAATTCTGATTAAAGAACCTGGTTGTAATAAAGTTTCATAACAAATAGATTCAATAGGTGGTCGTTCAATATAAATGGCATTTTCTATTTTTCTTTCCCTTTCTGGTGTTTGAGCTATCGCTTGCCAATCAAGACCTAATTTCTCACATATTTCGGTAAAATGTAAGAAATATACAGGTCTACAATTAAGGAAATTAGAGACAGTTGAAAGAGCAATACCTAACTCAATAGCTAGATTTTTTTGACTAGGAAAATTATTACTCTTAACAGCCGATTTAACTTTTTCCAGATATTCTGGTGCGACTCTAATAGAGCTAATGGGTTGTCGTTCTATATAAATAGTCTTTTCTACTTCTGTTTCTTTTTTCGGTATAGGAATATTAACTGAAAAATTGTTTTGTATTGTTGATAATTCTTGTTCATCCCATTTCCGCTTCAAAGCCTCTCTAAAATTTTTCTTAGACACCTCCTCTCCTAATGCTTCTGAAAGTTTATCCCATAACTTTTTGCCATAATCCTTACTCAAAGTATTTGGAGCATAATTACAAGATTTTGCCATTTTCTCGTAAGTATAATTATCCCAAGCACCTTTAATAATTATTTTTTCAACATCACTGAGGTATTTTCCTGTCTTTTCAAATACAGCTTTATCTGCAAGTTTTTCTGCTATATCCCAAGTAAATTCAACTTTTAAGTTCATGGATAGTTTAGAAATCTAGACTTTTTACCAAAACTATCATATAAATTTATTTACTATCCAAAACACATAAATCCATACTTTTCCATACTTTTCCATACATTTTTGTGAAACTGCATAAATTTACCATATTTTATACATCAATTATTTCCTTACCTTTTCCCATTGTTAGTCTCATTATCAAATGTCAATATAGGAGACAACAAAGTAATAAAGGAATTTCAAAGATGACTACATTTAATAATAATCAAAACCCTACCCCTACCACAATGGAACAACTCGTAATTAAAGAACGCCTGCGTCAAGCAAAATTAAGCTTTAATATTGCTCTAACTTTAACTGTAATTAGTGCCATTATCAGCGTAACAGGTGCGGGACTTTTACTATCAGGAAAAACTTCTGAAGGAACAGCCACAACAGCAGGCGGACTTGCTTCACAAATTGTCAGTATCGGTTTACTAAAAATGACTAAAGATACTAATGAAAGACTCGATAAAATAGCAACTGAATTCCAAGACGAAGATTAGAAGAAAGCAAACATTGAGTGGGCAAATATTCTCTTACTCTACTAAAATTATCTGATACCAAATTTTGATGAAGCTGCATATAACTAGAGCTTATAAAAACATTGCCTTGCTTAAGTTTATTCTGTGCAACTTCACATTAAATTGGTATATAGCGTTTCTCAAATTGGTGAGATACAGTTTTAGATCCCCCCTAACCCCCCTTAATCAGGCAGGGCTAATTCATTGTCGCCAGAGAAAAATATTGAGGAGTACAATGATTGGTGTCAAGTATTGAGTGAAGCCAAATATTCTCTATTTAGGGCTTAGATAGAAATGAACTTGTTACAAATCTTGGCCCAGTTACCAGATTTTCGAGCTGCCAGAGGGAGACGTTATCCATTATGGTTAGTATTACTGTTAGTAATTATGGGTACAATGAGCGGTTGTTTCTCCTATTGTGCCCTAGAAGATTTTGCTCGTCGTCATCACCTGGCCTTACACCAACAACTAGAGCTATCACCTTTGAGTTTTCACTCCAGAAGTCTACATTTCGGCGAATGATGACCAGAATTGATTTTGCTCAGTTGGCTCAAGTATTCAATCAATGGGCTAAACAGCAAATCACAATTCAAGAGGCCGAATGGTTAGCAGTAGATGGTAAGAGTATTAGGTCTACTGTGAGTGATTGTAATAGTTCTTACCAAAACTTTGTCAATGTTGTTTCTGTGTTCAGTAATTGTCAAGGAGTACCTGTACCTGTAGAGCAATTTCACAATCAAGAAAGTAGTGAAATTGCTGTTGTCCAAAGCATATTGACTAGCTTAAACCTCAAAGGAGTGGTTTTTACTTGTGATGCCTTACATGGTCAAAAAAAACAGTCAAGTTAATCATTGACAGTGACAATCATTACAAGGGTAGCACTCAAAGGTAATCAAAAAAAATTGTACCAACAGGTACAACTAACGACTAAACAAACACAACCAAGTAGTATTGATATATCAGAAGACAAATGCAGAAATCCTTTGGTTTGTAGAACAGTATCTGTGTTTAATCATCTGTTGGGAATTAGCTCTGAGTGGGAGGGAATTAAGTCTTTGATTAAAGTAGAGCGTCAGGGTAAACGAGCAGGTGTTGATTATGATCAAACAGCTTACTACATTAGTAGTCTAGAGTTGAGTGCTGCAGAATTTGCAGTAGGAATTCAGGGACATTGGGGAATTGAGAATCGACTACATTGGGTTAAAGATGTAGTGTTTGGAGAGGACAAGAGTCTAATTCGGCACTCTCAAGCTGCAGCTAATTTTTCTGTGATTCGTCAGTTGGCGATCGCTATCTGTCGCCTTCATGGCTATTCTTCCCTCACTACTGCTATTCGTACCATTGCTCACGATTTGGAGCAGATTTTTCTGCTGTTGTAAATCCAGAACTGAAGTCGCCCTCGAATTGAAATGGGTTCAGACAAGACCCTTGCTCTGAGCTAGTTTTCCATTTCAATCGTTCTGGTGTTTGTGATCGCTACTTTCATGCAACAAAGCCGTTTAAGAGTGATAATTTCGGGAAAAAACCATGAAATACTTGATAACATGGCCAAACTTGTACTCCTCCTGGTTGTTTGCGATCGCGACTGACTCCGTAACAATTTTTTCTGTTTAAGAGTGATAATTTCGGGAAAAAACCATGAAATACTTGATAACATGGCCAAACTTGTACTCCTCAATATTTTTCTCTGGCGACAATGAATTAGCCCTGCCCTAATGAGGGTCGTTGATGTATTCCAAAATCAAGGGCGGTGCTGACTTTTCCAGTAGTATAATAAAAATAACTGTGAGTTCATAAACTAGGCAGCTTGCATAATTCAGAAGACTCTTGTCGCAACAATCGAGAAGACCTGCCTTTTAAAGCTTTGACTATTTTGTGGATTGCCACATCACAGCCATGCTCTACCAATACATGAACATGGTCTGGAGCTATTTCTAATCCTTTGATTAACCAACCTTTTTCTGTGGTCACTTCCCATCAAATTTTGCCTAACCTGGTTTTAACTTCACCCGCTAAAAGCTTTTTGCGTCCTTGAGGTATCCAGACTAAATGGACATGAGCCAAACCGACAGAATGGTTGTTATGACGATATTCTTTTGAAAGATTTTTCATATTGATAAGTTGACATTTATCGGCATCTTGATGATCATAAAAATATGAGCAAAAAAAACAAAAAACATGGGATGTCAACAAGCTTTACTGCATCCCGTTCAAAACCTATTAGCCATATTAGAATACTTGTGTGGCGAGGCCAATAAGGTATTCAATTGTTCTGTTTATTATGGCCGACTAGTCTGGTTTAAAGAGAATAGATTTGTCACTCAAGGCGAAGTTTGTGGGCAGATGAAATGGAAGGTACATTTTAATGATATCTATGGTTCTAGTTCCCAACAAATATGCAACGGTGTTGTTGAATCTTTGAGAAGTTTTAAATAGCTACTTAAGCTGTTTGGAAAAGATGAATTAGCAAATAAACCCAAGGCTGCTAACTATTGAAAACCTGGTTTATTTACTGTTTATTATTCTAAAAAATCCCTCAAACTTACTGATCAAGAAATTAAAGTTCCATTAGGACGCAAAGTTAAAGCATGGTTTGGATTGGACGCTGTTTAGATTCCGATGTCGAGTAACTTAGACTGGGACTTAATTAAAGAGATTAGGATTTGACCTCGTCATGGTTGTTTCTATACTGAGTTTATCATTTTCTTTGTGGGTTTAATACCCCACCGTCAACAGGGGTGTTCACGCATTACTTGGGGGAGCGAATCCCCATGTAATTTTCCTCCTGTCTCCTGTCTCCTGTCTCCTGTCTCCTGTCTCCTTCTTCAATTATGAAATTAAAACTCAACCAGTTAAACTAGATTTCCATCAAGCACTTTCCATTGACCACGGTTTAAACAATTGCTTAACCTGTGTAGAGACTCAGGGCCATAGCTTGATTATTGATGGTAAACATCTCAAGTTCAAAAATCAACGTAATCGTCAGATGGGTGATGGTGTTAACAAAACAGCAAAATTGGTTATTAATCATTGTCTTAAACATGAAATTGGTACAGTCGTTTTTGGTTGGAATAAAGAGCAAAAATAGTCAATTGAATTGGGAACTAAAACCAATCAAAAGTTTGTACAAGTTCCTAATGCTAGATTCAAAGAAAGAATCGAGGAACTTTGTAACTTATATGGGTTGCAATTTGTAGAACAATCAGGAGTCCTATACCTGGCAATCATCGTTTTTAGGCAATGATGCTCTGCCAAAATACGGTGAAAAACCCGATCACTGGGAACCATCAGGAAAGCGTATTAGGGGAGATTTATATCAATCTGCTTTGGGTTTTTTGATTAATTCCGACTGCAATGGTGCTGCAAACATTCTGACAAAAGTATCTCGAAGGCTTAAGCTCAACTTAAGTCAACTAAGTAGAGGCGCATTGACAACGTCTTTAAGAGTTCGATTTTGGGCTACTTAAGAATCTGCGTCTCTTTACAGCGCTTTTCAAATTGATGAACCACATCTTCACAAACAAAACTTTGTAGGGACGTTCCATCGAAAGTTCCTACTGTGGTCTACCCAAATGAAAACCGCTGTAGAGCGCAGAGTGTCAAGGGCCGTTGTAACCAAGATAGTATTAAAGAAATATTGGCCATTATAAAATACGACAACATATAACAGCGGTCAACGTAAATAATAGCCATAAATAACAAAGTGTAATCTAAAATATCAATAGGTAAGCCAAGTAAATATTCACTGTACTTATGAGGTTGACATATTTCCCCGCTTGCCCATAGCACAACATCGAGGGATGCTTCAACTTTCACAGGTAATCCTTGTTCATACACTAGGTGATGTCGCTCCCCTGTATTTTGATAATAATATTGGTCTCTATCTCGTACAACTTTCTCTGACTAAAGTTTGCGGGACTTCTCATTGTTTCTGTTAAAATGGTCAGTGGATTAATGTATAATTTAATTTTGAGTAAGTATTTATACTAAAAACTCAACTAGAATTGACATAAATGGAGGTTCTTACCAAGATTAAGGCCAAATTCACCGAATAAATTACAGTTATACTAGGCAATTATTCTAGAAAGTAGGTACAGTAAACTATAAGCTAAGTTAAGATAAACCAAATATTTTTCTTTGCCCTGATAAAGCAATTTTTTGATGAGGAGATAACTAACTGATGACAAAGCTTGAAGCAATTTCTACCATAGATTCTCAAAGTGAAACTGACAAAACAATATTTGTAAGTTTCACTTACAAAGATGCCTACAGCCGAATCAATGCAATTGTCATTGAAGGAGAGCAAGAGGCATACGAAAATTATATAAGTCTGGTTGAAATGCTACCAGACCACGAAGAGGAACTCAAGAACCTCTCCAAAATGGAAAATCGTCACAAAAAAGGCTTTCAAGCTTGTGGCCGAAATCTGAAGGTGACACCAGATATGGAATTTGCCAAAAGTTTTTTTGAGCCACTACATACAAACTTCCAAGAAGCAGCAAAAACAGGTAATTTAGTTACTTGTTTGCTAATTCAATCTCTAATTATTGAATGCTTTGCGATCGCAGCCTACAATATCTATATACCAGTTGCCGACCCCTTTGCTCGGAAAATTACTGAAGGTGTAGTCAAAGATGAATATACCCACCTCAACTTTGGCGAAGTATGGCTAAAAGAGCATTTTCAAGACTCCAAAGCTGAACTACAGAAAGCAAACCGCCAAAACTTACCCGTAGTATGGAAAATGTTGAACCAGGTGGAAAAAGATGCGAAGACCCTGGGAATGGAAAAAGATGCTTTGGTTGAAGACTTTATGATTGCTTATGGCGAAGCTTTGGACAATATTGGCTTTAAAACTGGAGAAATCATGCGTATGTCAGCTTATGGTCTAGCTGCCGTATAGTTAATTTCAATCAAAATGGAAATTAGGACGAGCAATGAGTAATGGCGTAGCATTTAACAAAAAACTTTTTCATAGTGAAAATATATAGTTGCCAACTGCCATATACCAATTTCTCTCTGATTTCCACACACCATCAACAATAACTAACTTACTAATAATACTTACAATTTAATGTTTGGTCTAATTGGTCATCTAACTAGCTTAGAACACGCCCAATCAGTAGCAAGGGATCTAGGGTATCCAGAATATGCAGATCAAGGTCTTGATTTCTGGTGTAGCGCTCCGCCTCAAATAGTCGATACAATTAAAGTAACAAGTATCACAGGTCAAAAAATTGAAGGCAAGTATGTAGAATCTTGTTTTCTACCGGAAATGCTAGCAGCTCGCCGAATCAAAGCAGCAACTCGCAAAATAATGAATGCTATGGCTCATGCTCAGAAGCATGGTATTGATATAACTGCTTTAGGGGGTTTCTCATCAATTATTTTTGAGAATTTTAATTTGCAAAAGTTTCAGCAAATCCGCAATATTACATTAGAATTTAAACGTTTTACTACTGGTAATACTCATACAGCCTATATTATCTGTAAGCAAGTAGAACAAGCTGCCCAAAAGTTAGGAATCGAATTGTCAAAAGCAACAGTTGCAGTATGCGGGGCAACTGGTGATATTGGTAGTGGAGTCTGTCGTTGGTTGAATACTCAAATAGAAGTGGCAGAATTATTATTGATAGCTCGCGAGCAAGAGCGGCTAAAAAATCTACAAGCGGAATTAGGACGAGGTAAAATTTTAGAATTAAATGCAGCTTTGCCTCTGGCGGATATTATAGTTTGGGTAGCTAGTATGCCAAAGGGTGTAGCAATTGATCCAAATGTTTTGAAGAAACCTTGTTTATTAATTGACGGTGGTTATCCAAAAAACATGGCGACTAAAGTTCAGCAAGAAGGAATCTATGTTCTTAATGGTGGAATAGTAGAACACTCTCTTGATATTGACTGGAAAATTATGAATATTGTCAATATGGATGTGCCTGGTCGTCAGTTGTTTGCCTGTTTTGCAGAGTCAATGCTATTGGAGTTTGAAAAGTTATATACTAATTTTTCTTGGGGGCGTAATTTAATTACTGTAGAAAAAATGGAACTAATTGGTCAGTTATCTGTCAAACATGGATTTAGCCCTCTAATGCTTTGAAGAATGCAGAAGAAATATTTAATTTATTAATTTAGGAACATTTGATTTTCTTCTAGTTCAAAAGTAAAAGAACATGGATAATTGATGTTTTGTGAACAATTAAATGAAGGGCGTTGCTAAATGAATGTATAATTTTTCTAGATTTTGAATTAAGTTTATAGCTTTCAGCGATCTATTCTTATCATACCCATAATCAAAAACGCCCTTTTTTAGTTTTACTTCCTCTCTCCAATACTATAATTAATCCCGAATTAATACAACGCCAAATTTTCACTGGAGCGATCACTACTATATTTCCGGAATTTCCTGATGGCATGAAGGATCTAACTAGAAGAACCTAGATAAGTTTATCCAATGTTTGGAGTGGGAAGATATGTCTAATAATTCTACATCAAAATTTCGTCCAAGAAAACATATTATTTCTCTTGGTTGGTTTAGCTTTATAATGATTAGTAGTTTTACTGGTTTAATTAGAGATGGAAATTTTGGGAGCTTACCAATAAATTTTTTAATTGGTAGTATTCCAGTGGCTATTGGTCATAATCTTGATATTCAGAATCAGAAAAAAGAGCAGAAATTGCTTTTAGCAGAACAGGAAAAACGTAAATTAAAACTAATGGTAGATTTAGCTGTGAGTCAAACCTTGCTGGAAAGAGCGGAAAATTTATAATATAGCAGAAGAAAGAATAAAGAAGGAAGAATAAAGAATAAAGAAGGAAGAGGGAAGAGGGAGGAAAGCTATTTATTGAGCAAGAAAAAAAACTGAAATTTCCTGTAGATATTCACCCTTGGGTTTACACAAACGATTGCCCTCAGACATGATATGACTTGAGAAAGGATAGGAGTTCCTCAAAGATAGTTAGTGAAGGTTTTCCATTTCCCTTACAGCGCTTTTCAGATAGATAAACTACATCGTCATAACCAAAATCCTGTAGGGGCTTTTTGGCCATTTACTAACGTAGAGCTGCCACTTTATATGTTGCGGAGCAAAACGCCCCTACTGTGGTTTATTGAAATGAAATGAAAAGCGCTGTAATTTAAAATCTGGATTTATAGTTGAGAGGATAAAATCTTAAATTAACTACTGTACCCTTACAACTATCAAAATTAATTTCAGCTTTCAATTGTTTAGAAATAATTTGTACTAATTTTAACCCTAAAGAAGAACTATTTTGCCAATCAAAACCAGGAGGAATACCAATACCATTATCTTTTATTGTAAAATAAACTTTTTCTTGTTGATCTTGATATAATTCAATACATATTTCTCCAGATTTATTATTAGGGAAAGCGTGTTTAAGTGAATTAGTCACCAATTCATTAATTAACAAACCACAAGGAATTGCAGTTTCTAAATTAAGAGCGATCGCTTCTACATGAATTATAGGTTTAATTTGACTTTCTCTGTCCCCGTAAGAACAAAACAAATTATCTATCAAAGCATGAATATATTCACTACCGACTAAACCAATTAATTCATCTCCAGAAACCATAGGAATGCACAACAAAGATTGAATTGATTGTGCTGACAATATTCGTTTTTCTCTGCTTGCTTCCAGAGGTAAATTGGAGACTAATGGTATATGTACGACCTCAAATTTATTCAGCTTTTCCATTATCCATGGTAAATAATCTATAAGAAAATTCTGTTGAACTTCAATTTTAGCTTCTGTTTTTGTAGCTCTCCATTGGTGAGTATTACTAACTTGAAGTCGATCGCTACTTATTAAAAACATATAATATCAAATCCGGTAGCATCGGAGTAATTAAACCTGAATTTTCGGCCACCAATGGTAC
>NZ_RCBY01000299.1 GCF_003838195.1 Okeania hirsuta | reverse complement strand
AAGTTTGGTCTGAATAATATTTTGGTTTTGCTTTTTGGTTGTTTCCTGTAGTTCAGTTTTAGACTCTACTGACAGGTTTTGCTTCTCTGATACCATCATTTCCTCACACTATACTTATTACTTTGACAGGACTTACCCATGGACACTAAATCAATTGAGGGCGAATTAATTAGCCCCTACATATGGCGTTTTTAAAGTGAATTTGCGTAAGTCCTATTTGAATTGACAATTAATGCAGTTTAATAAAAATTAACTTTAACATTGAAGAAGGCATAAGACATAAGGTAGAAGACAGAAAGCAGAAGGGAAAATTGCCTATGGATCAACGACCGACCATGAGCGTGTCTTATAGCACAAGGAAGAAAGAAGAAAGAATAAGGAAAAATCTGACGTTGTCTGAGTTTTAAGATTTTGATATATCCGCGTCCTTTACTTCGACTGCTATATTAATTTCCCTAGTAGAAAAATCTACTTGCTTTATTTGACTTCAACTACAGCGCTTTTCATTTAACATTTAAGTAGACCACACAAAATTATTTTGGGTTAGGAAGTAGACAGTAGGAGAATGATTTAGCCCCTGTAGTCTATCTATATTGAAAAACCGCTATATGATTTTTTTCTGGTAATTAAATTGATTTGTTGCCCAAAAAAAATATTGCAGTTTCTTACTTTTTACCTTCTTATACCAAGGGTGAAAAAAGAATACTTAACTTAGGTGACACTTCAATTATTAAGTCAGGACTTACGCACGGACACTAAATCCAGTGAAGAAGGCGAATGCCATTCGCCCCTACTCCCCCACTGCCCTACTCCCTGACCTATCCGTATATCCGTGCCATAATCCGTGTGAGCCACTCCCCCACTGCCCTACTCCCCTACTCCCTACCTACTTCCGGGAAAAAGTTGGCCATAACCCAGATTGATTGTACCGGGTTTTAGGAAAATTTCTGAGGAAGATATTTGAGGCTGAGTCAGCGGACTAGTTGAGTCTTGGTTAAACTTGACCCGTAATTCCCCATTGGTCGTTACTCCCACAATTGTGCCAATACGATCTTCTACTACTACTTGCTGCCCAATATTTATAAGTAGTTGCTGATAGGAAGGTAAGATACTTTCTATTCCTGACTCTAAAAGTTGTTTAATGCCAAAATCTAGTCCATGAAAGACTATAGCAGCTAACATTTCTAGAGAGAATATTCCTGATTTAGACTGTTTCATATAATAGCTCTGCAAATTAATTCCTGTGTCTGGCACAGAATTAGCCCAATTAATCCCTACGCCAATTACTGCCTGAGAAATTTTTTTCTTGTGTATCCTGGTCTCTGTTAAGATGCCTCCTAATTTTTTGTGTTCTAAAATTAAGTCATTAGGCCACTTGACTTGAACTGGCACACCATAATCCCTCAAACTAGAAGCTATACCCCAAGCACTTGATAAAGTTAGCTGAGAAGTTTGAGATATAGAAATATTAGGAGCGATGGTATTGCTCTTGGCGATCGCTATTGACATATATAGTCCCCCGACAGTTGACTGCCAATTTCTTCCCCATTGACCACGTCCTGCTGTTTGTTGACTGGCAATAACAATGCTTGATGGGTTTCCGGAGTCGATTAACTGCCAAAGAGTTTGATTTGTTGAGGGGAGACTCAGAAAAATATGGAGATTGGCGAAAGTTGAAGCGGTTAATTTATCTGAAACTCCTTGAATATTTGACAAGCTGTCTATAAATTTTTCTTTGTTAAATTCTGCTACTGACAATTTTCCTAATATTTGGGTCAAAGTTTATAGATATAGCGCTGTGCGCAGGCAACAGGCAACAGGCAACAGGCAACAGGGGGAATAAAAAAACCGTTTGCGCAGCATCTCCGTTGGAATCATATAAGACTTTTAGCTATTGGACACCTCCTGTCATTTGTAAATATGCCTGCGCACATTGCTATACCAACACTCTACAATTGATTGGCAAGTTCTTGTTTCGTGAAGTAAGAAAATATTTGTATTGTTTGTGACTCAATTATTAGTTCTACTACTGTTGCGAATGCCGCAATAGTCATTTCATTGTCTGAAGCACTCGGAGTTGGGGGTGTGACTTCTACTTCTATTGCGGATGTCGCAATAGTCATTTCATTGTCTGAAGCACTCGGAGTTGAGGTGCGACTTCTACTTCTGTTGCGAATGCCGCAATAGTCATTTCATTGTCTGAAGCACTCGGAGTTGAGGGTGTGACTCCTACTTCTGTTGCGAATGTCGCAATAGTCATTTCATTGTCTGAAGCATCCAGGATTGATGACTCAATCATTAGTTAGTTCTACTTCTATTGCGGATGTCGCAATAGTCATTTCATTGTCTGAAGCACTCAGAGTTGAAGGTGTGACTCCTACTTCTGTTGCGAATGTCGCAATAGTCATTTCATTGTCTGAAGCATCCAGGATTGATGATTTAATCCTTCTCTCTACTACTGTTGCGACATCCGCAATAGTCATTTCATTGTCTGAAGCACTCGGAGTTGAGGGTGTGACTCCTACTTCTGTTGCGACATCCGCAATAGTCATTTCATTGTCTGAAGCACTCGGAGTTGGGGTGTGACTTCTACTTCTATTGCGACATCCGCAATAGTCATTTCATTGTCTTAAGCATCCAGGATTGATGATTTAGTCCTTCTCTCTACTACTGTTGCGGATGTAGCAATAGTCAAATTCATTCTGTGCAGCACTCTGGCTTTAGGTAAACTTCCTATCCCGTGCAGTAGAGCGAACAAAAATGTCAAAATAAACGAAGGCACTTATGCTGAGGTCAGGAGTCAGAATTTCCCTCTGCCTTCTGCCTTCTGCCTTCTACCTTTCCTGATAACTGATAACTGAAATGACTTTAGCTGACTCTGATTCACAAAAATCAAATAGATACTATCAAATTTTGGGCGAGAATAATACCACTTGGCACTGGCAAAAATGGCAAGGATTATCTTACCTAACTTGTAGCCTCTTGGAACATTGGCCTCATGGCTTTTTTACTCACCATTTCTGGCCTCGTACACCAGGAGAATTAGTAGAAGTATTCCCTTCTTCTGCTGAGGTATATCGTGTGAAACAAGTACATGGCAATACTGTACTGACAACAGGGAAAGCTACTCAGGTAGAGATGCCTAATTCTAGTCCCGAAAAAACTTATGCTGAAGCTGATGGTTTAATAACTCAAACAGCAAAACAAGCAGTTTGGGTTTGCAGTGCAGACTGTGTACCTGTTTTGATTGCGGACAAAAAAACAGGACAAGTGGCAGCAGTTCATGCCGGATGGCGTGGCACGGCCGCTAAAATTGTTCCCGTAGCATTGGCAAGTTTTCAAGCTCAGGGTAGTCAATTATCCGATTTATTATTTGTTCTTGGCCCTGCTATTGCTGGAGAGGTTTATCAAGTTTCTGAAGATGTGGCGGCTGAGGTTGGGGCGACTGTTGTTCCACAAATAGATAGAGCAACTACTGAAGATATTTTGCATTCTCTAGAGCTTTTGCCTAATTCACCAATTTTATCCGATCCTGAACCGGAAAAGGTCCGCTTGGATGTGCGTATGGTTAATGTTTTACAGTTGGAGCAATTGGGTATTGGTCATTCACAGATGGCGATCGCTCCTTATTGTACTTATCAACAACCGGATTACTTTTTTTCTTATCGGCGTGAAAAACAGAAGAAAGTGCAGTGGTCAGGGATAGTGAGTGGGTTGAGTTAGGGTTTGCTGAATACAGTATGAGTGGTAGGGGTAGGAGACAGGAGACAGGAGACAGGAGACAGGAGAAATGGAAATTATAGAGGAGGTAGTCGGGTATATTTGTCCCAAGATTTTTCTGCCATAATCATCCCAAAATACTATCTTTTTGACCTTTTTAGACCAAAAAAGGCAGCAAACCAATATCTGTCAGTGCTTTGATATTTAATCAGCAAGCCCGATCGAGTCAAGAGTCTAAATTTACAAGCCAAAAGATAGGTAAAATACATTAATCAAGTGGTAATTTCAGTGTTTGGCAGAAAATGCTCTAGAGCTAGAATTCCTTTTTTCTCTAACCAATGTTAAATGCTTCCCTAAGTAAAGTCGTATTCTTTGCCTCTAGATATCTTTTTTTGATTTTCCTTCTATTAATCTCAGGGGGTTAAAAGCTATTTTTGATAGTCAGTACTTATGTTAATTTATGAGATTATTCGGTAATTTGTGTAGAAATGTTTGTATATTTAACTGAGCATATTTCTGGAAAACTAGATAAGATTAAAATACTAGAAACTTTGTCATAGTTTAAAAAATTATTAATAAATTGAAATGAGCGATTTAAGTCATTATCAACAACTTGGTCTCACTGAAGATGCTTCTTTTGATGAAATTCAAGCAGCAAAGGAACGTTTGAAGCAGCAGCATAGTGGCGATCAAAAAGTTATAGAAAATATTGAAGCTGCTTATGATTCGATTTTGATGGACCGTTTACGGTTGCGTCAGGAAGGAAAGATTAAGGTTCCTGAGCGTATTCGGTTTCCTGAGAAGCAAACAAAGAAAGTCCCTGATAGTTTTACTCCTGGGTTGACGGAAAAAGGGCCAGTTTGGCTACAAAAGTTAATTGATACTCCTAGTCAAGCTGATATTTTGTGGCCTACTGGTATATATGTGGTTTTAGGTGCTATTAGTATTTATTCTGGGGTTAGTCAACCGTCTATTTTGCAACTTACTTTGGCTTTGGGAGTTGGTGGTTGTCTTTATTTTCTTAATCGTAAAGAGAATAAGTTTGGTCGTGCTGTATTGTTGACTGTTGGGGGTTTAATTCTTGGGTTGATTTTAGGTGGAATATTGAGTGCTTTAGCAACTGGTTTAAGCACAGAAATATTTATTACTTTGGTAACGTTTTTGGTGTTATGGATGGTTAGTTGTTTTTTACGTTAATTTGTTAAGGAGTCAGGAGTCAGGAGTCAGGAGTTAGAATTAATTACTAAGAACAGAGGTTTTAAATCTACTTAATTTATGAATAACTCAATGATTTATCCTGAATTTTAGCTCCTGTACCTTGCAAATATGTCTTCTGAACTCCCTTGAAAGTTATAACTCTAACTATCTACATAGATCTCTTAGCTCAAATTCTTTTTCGATCAAAAATCTAAATCACTAAATCAGAGTATCTAATTCTAAATCTTTACTTCCTTCTCAATTCCAGTCAGAATCTCTACGATTTATTAATTGTCCAGAAAGGAAACTGCTGAGTCGGTTCTAAATTTACTCCATTAATGTTTTTCTGAGCAAATACATAATCTTTATCTAACCAAAGTGGAATAAAAGGAACGTCTTCTCCTAATAAGTCTTGAATTTCTCTGAAAATATCTTGGCGCTTTTCTGGGTTTTGTTCTTGACGTTGTTCTTCTATTAATTGATTGATACGATCACTATAATAAAATGAACCTTGAAATTGGCTAGCTCCTGCTTCGCAACCTGTTTCTTCTGAACCTTTTGTACATTCTAAAAATGGTTGGATATAGTTATCAGCGTCAACAAAATCTCCGTACCAATCTAACATAAAAGTTTGATATAGTCCTTTATCTAAATTTTTAAAGGCGGTTGCTGCTTCTACACTATTTAATTCTAATTCCATTAAACCGTCTATTTTTTCTTCTACAGATGCTTTGAGTGTACTAGCGACTAATTGTCTTTTTGTCGAATTAGAAGCATACCAAATTTCTATTTTTGCTGGATTATCTTGAGAATGTCCTGCCTCTTTTAATAACTCTTTAGATTTGTCAAAATTTCCATCTCCATAATTTTCTTGAAATACTGGTTTATAACCTTCAAATTTATTGGGAATTAGACTATAAATAGGTTCAGCTTGCTCTCGTAAAACTCGTTTATTTAACAAATTCCTGTCAACAATAGCTGCTAATGCTTGTCTCACTGCTTTGTTATCTAATGGTGCTGAATTAATATTTAAAACTATATAATTAACTGTCTTGCCATCTGTAGAAATTACTTGCCAACCTTGACGTTCTGATTCTTGTTCTAAATTAGAAATTTGGTCAGTATCAAGAGATAAATAAGCTACATCAATAGCACCTGTTTTAAAAGCATTAAATAAATTGGCTGAACTAGAAAAGATTTGAATATCAATTCCTTGATTTTGTGGTTTCTCTCCCCAATAATTGTCAAATATATCTAATCGTAAAACATCAGTACTGTACTCAACTAATTTGTATGGTCCGGTACCAATAAATGTATCGGGTTTAAATTTATTTTCATCTATTGTATATGCTTGAGGCGAAACAGCACAAAGACCAGAAAATGCTAGTAGAGGAGTAAAAGCAGCAAAGGGTTTTTTTAACTTTATTGTTAACTGATATTCTCCCGTAGCTTCTACTGACTCTACTGTATTTGCTAATAAAGAAGAAGGTGGACCTTCATTTTCAATAAAACGTTTTAAAGAAAAGGCCATTGCTTCGCTGTTGAAGGGAGTACCGTCATGAAATGTTACCCCCTGACGAATAGGAATTGTATATGTTATGCCATCTTCGCTAATTTTTGGCATTTCTGTAGCTAGTTGAGGGACAAGTTCTGTTGTTCCTAACTTGTAACCATAGAGGCGATCGCCCAAGTTATAGAGTAAGTTAGGGACAAGTTCTGTTGTTCCTAACTTGTAACCATAGAGGCGATCGCCCAAGTTATAGAGTAAGTTACCAGATATTACTTCGTAGGCATCTGCCGGGTCTACAGTACGAGGTTTAAGAGTTGTACCAATTGTAATACGATTTGTTTGAATTTCTGCGGTGGAGGTGTTATTAGGATTATTCTGTGGTTGACTACAACTAATGACCAGGAAACAGCAAAGACAAAACAAACTAATAAATTGAATAATTAGCTGTCGGGAACGGTTGACAGAATTAAATAATTGATGTTTGAACAATTTAACTATTTACCTCACTTATACTGGAGCTTATTATTTTTTCTGAGATAAATTCTACCAAGATTTTAACTTCTAAGAAAATTATTTAAAATATTGCTTCTAGTGCCGCTACGCGGAAGTTAAAAGTCAAAAGTCAAAAGTTAAAAGTCAATCATTTTTGATTTGTAATTGTGTTAGGATTTTGTAACTGCTCAGTTATTTCTGCCATCCTGCATTAGATTATGACTTGTTAGTGCAAGTTTCAACAAAATATGAGAACTAATATAGAATTACTACTATTACTATATGTATGTATGTGATGACTTTAGGGAGAATTTATGGAGAGTTTTGTTGACAATTTATGATTATACTAATTTGATGTGAGACTACAGGGAGTTATACATTTATCTTTTTCTTGAAATACCAGGGACTTATTTTAGTAATACTATTCACTTTTTCTTTTTTTGGTCTTTCAGTTCTGGTTTTTTCCAGAAAAAATTATTCTTTATCTACAGTCAACTGTGAGTAAATTTTTATTCAGAGAATTACTACTATTACTATGTGGTTGATGTTAATTAATTTGATATACCAGTCGAAGCAAAGGGTACGGATATATCAAAAGCTTAAGATTCAAACAACGTAATATTTTTCCTTCTTCCTT
>NZ_RCBY01000298.1 GCF_003838195.1 Okeania hirsuta | reverse complement strand
ATCCCCATGTAATTTTCCTCCTGTCTCCTGTCTCCTGTCTCCTGTCTCCTTCTTCAAGAGATGATAAATTTACTCTTTTTCCTCTCTCAGTTAGATATTTTTGAAGATGCTCCTCTGATGTGACCCAAGCCTTTAAGTTTGCATCCCAAAAAAACTTTATTTTATTCCTAATTCTCAGAGTATGAATCCTCTGAAAAGATACTCCTAGAAGTCTAGCTACATTAGTTTGAGTCAATTTATCTTTCATAGTTGATAGGTTAGTTCATATTGCGATGTTTTTGAATAAATCTAAAAGTTACATCTATAAATAATGACCTATTCAGGTATTGTAGATGTTCTAATATCATCATAAATAGTAAAAACCTATGCTTCAACAGAAGTATTACTGAACTTTAATGATTTTTATGTGTATTCAAAAATTATATCTATCCTAGAGAATTTACTCAGATACTACACTAAAATACCCAGTTAAGATTTTTCTGATTTTCTAGTTACTCATGCTAGTATCGGGACTTTGATATTTTTTAGGTTAAAAATAGCTTCAAACTCAACGGTAGCAAGGAAAATACGTTGCTCTAGCTAAAAATGGCTCAAAACTAGATAGGGCTTACTGATTAAATCTAAAAGCATTGACAGATAAAGGTTTTAGCATTTTTTAGTTAGAAAAATTCCAAGCTTTTAGGTCGTAATGGTTCAAAAAATTAGCATTTTCGGCCAGAGTTGGGCAGAAAAATCAAGGGAAAATTCTTACTCCTACTTCCTCGCTCCCGACCCTTTTCTCCTGTCTCCTGTCTCCTGTCTCCTACCCTCACCCATAAGACTTTTGAGCGCAAACCCTAGATATATCAAGGAAGAGGCTATTTTGACGTTAAAGCATTATACAGCAAGGGTTTAAAACTATTTTTAAACCATTTTTTGCTAAAGTCCCGGTATTGAACTAATACCAATTCCTACTTATGAAAGAAAATTATAATTTTTTCCTGCTGTCTTAAAGTAAAAAATAGTATATTTTGCTGCTTGAAATCTTTAATCAGAATAGAAGCTAATCCATGGTTTCAAAGAGTAGATATAGCAGAAGGAAGAAGAAATAAGGAAGGCTTTAGTTATCTAGGAGAGAAAAGAAGGAAAAATTTTCGTTGTCTGAGCTTTAAGCTTTTGATATGTCCTAAGCTTTCCTGAGACTGCTATATTTCGGAAAAATACCTGTATTAAGTCGCAAACTACTGTCAGATGTCCAATAGTCTAATAATATTTGCTATACATCCTTCTTTCCTACTATCAATTAAGGTGTTCCTTTTATTCCATAGATATAAATCTAGATTTAGCATTCCTTGGTACGGTTGTGTAAAAATATCTGGCAAAAAGGGAATAGGCAGGGACTAGAGAAAAAGGCATAGGGAACTAGGGATAAGAGTTTCAGACTTTCGATATATTTTTGATTTTTTACAAACGATTTAGGATTGCTATTATAGTGTCAACTTTTGTGACATTTTTCTCTATCTTCACAAGTTCTTCATATTTATAGATTACCTTAATTGGCAAGGTTAGCAACTTGACCTAAAAGCTGAGATATAAATATCAAATTGGCATTTGGAGATAAGAGAAGTGCAATCAGTTTATATCATTCTATTAACTCTTTCTGCGAGTTCTGCATTAATTTATAAGCACACCTCTGAAGACATATCCATTGATTTTTCAGCTTTTAATAGTGCTTAGTTTATTTTGTTTTTACAAAGTTTACTCACTAGATAGCGAAGATATAAGTTAATTAAAAGAAGCTTATTTCAAGTTTTTTAACACAATTTTTATGATTTTTGTAGCTGAACCTATCTATATAGATACAAGGCTTCAATAATTTATTCATATTTAATTACCCTGATAAAATCATCAGTTATTTGTTAGGGGTTTGTTGTTAAATCTTGTCATATTTTTCAAATAAATTTGAGGTATATTATGCACACTTGTCCTTGTTGCTCTACAACATTACTACGCCATGCACGTCATAATACTATTTACTGGTATTGTCCACGATGTCGAGAAGAAATGCCTGACTTAGAATTAATGCTATTAACTCGTTCTCAAGTATTTCAGACTCGTGGAGACTGGTTAAGTTCTCGTAAACAAAACTCTAGAGTATTAATAAATGTCCCAGCATAGATTATTTCCATCCGCTGAAAAACCTTTTTTGTTTGTAAATACTATTAAGGAAAGGAGTCTTTTTGAGGCTTCTTATTTTTTTTAGTACGAAAATTGAAAATTGATATTTTAATTTTTAAAAAGAATATTATATGAATATAGATTAATACTTCCTACAGATGATTGATTAGGGAGATTGGGAGATTGGGAGATTGGGAGACTGGAAAATTGCATAATTACTTGTATTTCATGTAAAATTGTTGTTTAACTATCTCGTCTTGCTCAACTTTTATTTCAGCTTTTGTGAAATAACTGTAGAATTATTTTTGATGTTTCATATTACAAATAATCAGGCGTTGTATAATTGCGGGATGATAATCACATTTGCACCCATCTGAAAATGTTGATAGATTAAAACAAATTTTTTGACACATATCAAAATCATCCCATGATGATGCAACGCCAATAATCAAATTAAAGTAATATCAATCTGGATAGCGGGACTTTGATATTTTTGACAGTGAAAATGGCTTAAAACTCAACCCTAGCAAGGGGCTAAAAATGGCTCAAACTCTAGATATATCAAGAAATAGGCTATTTTGACGTTAAAGCATTACACAGCAAGGGTTTAAGGCGATTTTTAATTATTTTTTTGCTAAAGTCCCGATAGAACTCCGTTCCGCTGACGCGATGAACGACAAACTTTCTCCTCTTCTTCTGTTTACTCTTGACTTTACTTTGCCTGACCGACGGCAACCCTACCTGATGACTCCCTCGTGATTTACAACTATTCAACCGGAGATAATATAAGAACATATTCTCCTGACTGCTGAATGCTGACTACTGACTGATAGAGGTCCCCTAAGTATTTGTAACAAACATTTATCATGCCTGATATAATACCTTCCTGCCATAGCTTAGAATAACTGTACTATCAATTTAAGAGTAAGGCATGGGAACTATTTGGGAACTAGACTTTTACAGTCGTCCAATACTTGATGAAAGACAAAAAAAACTCTGGGAACTCTTAATATGCGAAAGTCCCCTAGATATTAATCATCCTACAGACTCTTTGTATCGTTACTCTGAGTTTACAAGTAACCAAGAGGTAAACTCAATTTGGCTACGGAGCGCCATTGAAAAAGCGATCGCTGATGCTCCAGAAGCACCTCAAAAAATTCGCTTCTTCCGCCGTCAAATGAACAACATGATTACCAAAGCTTGTGCAGAAATGGCCATACCTGCGGTTCTAAGTCGTCGCACCTACACACTCAACCAGTGGCTACAACAACGAATGGAAGAAGTTTATCCCACTTATTCTAGTTATCAAGCAGGAACAAATCCTTCAATTCAATACATGAGTCCCGCACCACAACCTCTACCAGATGCCTTAATTGGAGAAAAATGGGCATTTGTTAGTTTAGAAGCTGAGGCTTTTGCAGAAATGTCAGAGTGGGACATTGATTTTGAAGAAGCTTTTCCCCTGAGCATGATGGGTCTTGCACCCAATTTACAGATTCCAGGTTTAATTATTTATTCATCTAGGGCAAAACCTTTAGCCGCTTGGATGTCAGGATTAGAATTAGCTTTTGTCAAATTTAATTCAGGTCCCCCAGCTAGATTGCTTCTAGAAACTGGAGGTAATGATTGTTGGATTTTAGCTAATCTAGCTAATTCATCAACTATTGAGGAAGCTAAAAGATTTTCCGAAGCAAAGTCGAAAGTCAAACAAGTTCATTTTCTGGCTGTACAGTCAAATCCAGAATCTGAATCGTTTGCTGGTTTTTGGTTGCTGCAAGAAATTAATATCTAGTTAAGTTTTGGGTACTGGACGTTGGTAAAATCCTACTAACAACTCTATTGTCCAAAATCATAAATCCCAAACAGAATTTTATGACCCAATTAGCAGAACAACTGCTAGAAGTAGCTGCCAAAGCAGGAGCTGAGGCAGCAGAGGTATTTCAAGCCCGATCACACTCCCGGCCCGTATTTTTTGAAAGCAATCGACTCAAACAACTAGAAAGCACTCAGTCAGAGGGTATAGCGCTCCGACTTTGGCGAAATGGATGTCCAGGAATAGCTGTAGCTCATGGGCCAGTGGAACCTAAAGCTTTAGTAGAACTTGCCCTGTCTATAAGTAGTCTTAATCAACCAGAATATATTGAACTATCCTCGAAAGCGAAAAATCGATATTATCCTAACCAAGGAATATCTATATCAGTTGAACAACTTGTAACTTGGGGAAAAGAAGCGATCACATTAATTCGAGAAGTTTATCCAGATGTGATTTGTCATGGAGAATGGGACTGCGAAATTGAATCTACTCGTTTAGTTAATTCCCTAGGACTAGATTGTCATCATATAGATACCACCCTTAGTGGTTATGTAGAAACTGATTGGGTCAGAGGTGACGACTTATTAAATATATCTGATGGCCAAATTCAGCGTAATGGTCTTGACCCCAGGAAAGTAGCAAATAGAATCTTGCAACGATTAGATTGGGCACAAAAAAATGTTATACCTCCTAGAGGTAGAGTACCTATTCTATTTACGGCTAAAGCTGCAGATTTATTATGGGGTACTTTCTCTGCTGCTTTGAATGGCAAACAAGTTTTGGAAGGTGCTTCTCCTTGGAGCGATCGCTTAGGGGAAGTTGTGACTAACAAACATATTACTATTTCTCAAGAACCAGATGAAGGACCGTTTAGTTGTCCTTTTGATGATGAGGGTACTCCTGCTCGTTCTATAGTATTTATTCAAAACGGCATTTTACAATTGTTTTATACAGACCGAACTACTGGCAGATTATTGGGGAGTGGGACTACTGGTAATGGGTTCCGACCAGATTTAGGTAGCTACCCTACACCAGAATTATTTAATTTTATAGTTAAGCCAGGAGAGCGATCGCTAAAGGAATCAACTACTATGTTGGATGATGCAATTATAGTAGACCAAATTCTGGGTGGTGGTACTGGTATTTCTGGTGACTTTTCGATTAATGTTGAACTTGGCTATCGTGTGAGAAAAGGTGAAGTAGTTGGTAGAGTTAAAAATACAATGGTTGCTGGTAATGTCTATACAGCATTAAAGCAATTAGTCACATTGGGAAATGACGGCGAATGGAACGGTTCTTGTTATACTCCCCATGTAATTGTAGAAGGATTATCTACTATTAGCAGAATAGATTGAGTTACTTACGCAATCATTAATAATTATTATTAGCTCTTAATTTGATTTTGATAGTAATATCATATCCGCTTAGTTAGCGATCAAAAATTTTATCCTGTCCTATACTTTCTGATACTTCTCGATCGAATAATTAAGGCTTAAATCCTGTTATTTTTTAGCATAAATAAATCAAAAAAATTATGTTCGCCAATCCTACCCGTTTTCAGAAGAGGTGATTATTAATTATTAATTGTTGAACTTCTTTCTCCCCTTAGTCACTTATAAGTGGAACTTTAACTTCTTCTCGGATTCGGTATTAATCCTTCTTTTGTTAAATAGAGGATAAATCAACAATTCCTGCATCCTATAATTTTTGTCTAGAAAACGATTTCCCCTTTTTGCCTCTAAAAAAATCTTTAACAAAAATCTTACATACTTTCTTTCCACAAAAGTTACAGAGGAAAGTTCTTTTTGATTATATGTGGGTTGAAAAATCTGATCTTGTATTAGAGCTTAATTATCCCAGATATTAATATATATTTACAAAGTAAAGATTTGATAAATTTTCTGCTTGACTCTTTAATTTTCTTCTAAATAGGCTTTACAATCCTGATCAAATAAAAAACATCTATATTATTCAAAAATGATGAAATAAATGGTTCAGATGAAAAAGAAACTCTTGAAGGTGGTGGCGGTAATGACACAATAGATGGCGGTCTTGGTGATGATGTCATTATTGGTAGCAAGGGAGATGACAAGATAAATGGAGGATGGATAGGTTCCGGTGATATTGGTAAAATTCAAAGACTTTGCTATCACTGTAGATGATTTAATCTCGCTTATTAACGAAGGCTAAATCTAAAACCAAGCAACCCATGAAAAAAGCAGCTAGCGGTAATGACACAATAGATGGCGGTCTTGGTGATGATGTCATTATTGGTGGCAAGGGAGATGACAAGATAAATGGAGGATGGATAGGTTCCGGTGACATTGGTAAAATTCAAAGACTTTGCTATCACTGTAGATGATTTAATCTCGCTTATTAACGAAGGCTAAATCTAAAACCAAGCAACCCATGAAAAAAGCAGTTAATCGAATGAGATTTCTAATTTTAAATCTCATAGATGAAATCCACCATAAAACAGCTTTATTCCTAGTTCAAAACTTTGAAGAGTAATACTAAATCCGGTTGTCAAAACCATTTTATCATCAAGGAAGATAACCTGGATAAATTGAATGGCCAAGAAAGCTTATCTAGCTCCGCATTTGAGTTCATTTGAACTCAGACAAAAGTACCTTAAAAGTCAAGATTCTGTAGAATCCAGAAGATGGCACTTATACCAATTTCATAAAATATTGCTACAGTGGTTTTCTCTGCTGGTCGGAATTTAGAGATTAATACTGTAACGACCTTTTTTGAATTTGGTATTACTTTGGGAACTCTCCTTAGGGTAGACTCTAAAAAATAGTGCGTTCGCGTTCGCGTTGCCGAGCAAATCGCTGTAGGAATCAATTATGATTATGCCAAAGAAATCCTGAAGAAATATAATAAGTTAGGAGAAGAAGGGATAAAAAATATCAAAAATCAGCATTTGAGACGGCGAGGGGGTAAGAAGTCATTGCGACCGGACATGAATTGCTACCGGACATGATATGACTACTGTCGTGATCGGTATAAAATCTTTTGAAGTAGGAGTCAGGAGTCAGGAGTTATATAAAATCTGGTAGCATTGGTGTAATTAGATTCATAGTGTGGGGAGGGTGGGGAGATCAAGAAAGATTTGGCAATGGTGCTCAGATGGAATATTTTTTTATACCGAATTAAGCAAATTTGAGATCAGGAGGCGAGAGAATCACAAAGATTTAGTAGTTATGACGATTTGAGCATTTTCAGGACTTACGCAACAGCACTAATTATAGTGGATATATCTGGAATTATCACTGTATATAGCGGTACTGCGTAATATCATGTTCGGTTGAATACTTATAATATCTGTGGACTAAAGGCAGAAGGCAGAAGGGAAAGAGCAAGTTTAGAAGGCAGAAGGTTTATTATAACTGATTATCCGAACATGATATAAGTCCTGATTTTTTTGATGTCCAATCAAACGGATTTGAGATCATTTGTTTTTTTTTCAATATTTATCATTTTCTTTGTGGGTTTAATACCCCACCGTCAACGGGGGTGTTCACGCATTACTTGGGGGGAGCGAATCCCCATGTAATTTTCCTCCTGTCTCCTGTCTCCTGTCTCCTGT
>NZ_RCBY01000297.1 GCF_003838195.1 Okeania hirsuta | reverse complement strand
CCCATGTAATTTTCCTCCTGTCTCCTGTCTCCTGTCTCCTGTCTCCTTCTTCAAACTTCTTATGGGAGAAATATGCTATATTTCCCTCCTCCCTAACCCCTACTCCCAAGAATATATTATAGCGTTTCTCAAACTAATAAGGTACACCTATCTTTTATTTCTATTCTATTCTATTCCCTGTTCCCTGTTCTCTTCTTTTGATAGCGTTTCTCAAACTAATAAGGTACACCTATCTTTATTTCTATTCTATTCTATTCCCTGTTCCCTGTTCCCTTCTTTTGACTAAAATAAATACATAAAAACAAAAATAACCCCATTCCCACAATATACTTAAAAATATCAGGCACTAACGGACTAGGCGAGAAAAATCCCTCAATAATTCCAGCAATAACTAACAACATTACAACACCAAAAACCAACTGTGCAGCTTGAAAACCATAAAACTTTAAAGCATCAACTCGACCATATTTACCCGGAAATAAAATAGCTCTTGCTATTAATAAACCAGCTCCACCAGCCAAAAATATTGCAGGTAATTCTAAAGCACCATGAGGAAATACAAAAGCCCAAAAAGGAACAGCCAAATTATGTTGACTAACTAGAGCGCCAATTGCCCCAATTAATAATCCATTAAATACCAACAAATAAACTGTATAAATACCACCACTAATACCACCAGCTACTGCAGAAAAAGAAACCCGTAAATTATTAATCATAATATTACTAGAAGCCAGAGGTTCAACTCCTACTATTGACCCCGTCCATAATTCTTGACGGTCTCGTACTTGAGAAATCAAAGATTCTGGCACTATCAACGACATAAACACTGGGTCTTGCCAACTATACCACCAGGCCACCAACCCACCAACCAAAAAAAACGCCGTCGCCACTGCCGTATAAGCCCAAGTTTTTTGCACCACTGCTGGAAACCCCCAACGAAAGAACTCCCAGACTGCTTGCCATTCCTGCTTCTGGTTTCCCTGATAAATTTGAGTGTAACCACGAGTAGTCAACCTCTGCAAATCTTGCTCCAGAATATTACCCACTTGGTGAGTTTTAGCACGGGCAAAATCTGCCGATACAGAACGATACAAACTGGCCATTTCCCTGATTTGAGCTGCTGGCAATGATTTTAATCCCTTTTTTTCTACTTGCCTTAATAAAGAGTCTAAATGCTGCCAATTTTTTTCTCTACGTCTAATCCAACGGTTAATATTCATTAAGTTTTCCTAATAGTTACCTTTGATTAGTTTAAGATAAATATAAAATTTTCACTGCAAATAATTGAGATAAATTTAGTTATGTCTGAAAATTCAACAATACCAATTGCACCCCTAAGTGCTGGGAATATTGTTAGTGCTGGGATGAGAATTTATCGAGACCATTTTAAGCCTTATTTGGGTGTAGCGATTCGAGCAACTTTATGGTCTTTTTTGCCATTTTTAGCTTTGATTCCCATACCTTTAATTTTGATTTATAATCAAGCCAATAGTTCAAGTTTTTTATTATTAATTCCTGTATGGTTATTATTGTTTATTTATTCTTCGGCAAAGTCAATTATTAATAATGCCATAATTGCTAGGTTAGTATTCGGAGAGTTAGCTAATCAACCAGAAACTGTTCGTGAAGCTAGGCGTATTTTAAAACCTAAAATGTGGATTTTTTTCCTAGCATTTTTTCTATTTTTTTTAATTGGAATTGGAATTTGGCTGATTCTTTCTGTGGTTATTGGAATTTTGGCTGGTATTATTGCTGGAATGGCAAATGCTAGTCAGCCAAATGTGGGAACTATAGTAGTTTTAGTTTTAATTGGAATTGTTATTTTTATTATTGCCTTAATTTTTATAGTTAGATTATTAATTCGTTTTTTTGTTTTTGATATGCCTTTAGCTGTAGAAGAAAATATAACAGCGACTCAAACTTTAGGACGTAGCTGGGAATTAACAAAAGGATATGTAGGGCGAATTTTTGTTGTATTGTTCATCGCAAGTTTAGTGACATTACCAATTGGGATAATTGTACAAATTATTGCTGGAATACTCGAAAATATTCTGAAAGCAACTATTCCTGCTAACCCAACAGATGCCAGCTTTCAATTACTATTATTTCTCATGGGATATAGTATTGGATTATTAAGTAATGTCTTCTTATTACCATTCTGGCAAGCTATAAATGCTCTAGTTTATTATGACCTCCGAACACGTCGAGAAGGTATGGATTTACAGTTAAGAAAACAAGAAATTTAGTTTTGTTGTAGTAGGGTCATTTCAGTTATCAGTTATCAGTTGTAAATTTAGCCATGTCTCAAAATCCAATAAAACTAACTAAACTTTTAAGCGTAGGGAATGTTGTTAGTGCTAGTATCCGAATTTATCGAGATAATTTTAAGTCTTATTTTGGTGTAGCTATTAGAGCAACTTTATGGTATTTTTTGCCATTTTTAGCTTTAATTCCGATACCTATAGTTTTGATTTATGGTCAACAAGGCATCTGAAGAAAATGTTAAAAAATTCAGTTAAATATGGAGCGATCGCTACTTTTTTTCCTATATTAGAGTTATGGGGAAATAACTTAAATAAAGCCAGTTAAAACTACAGAAATTATCTAATTTTCTTGCTGCTTTTCCTCCGTGAATTTTTCCTGAGAACCAAATAGATTTATCTTTTGCCTTCTGCCTTCTTCAAAACCGAAATTATTAGGAGTATTTAAGATGCTTATTTCAGCAGAAAAACCGGATATTAAGTTAATGACTTTAGAGGAGTTTTGGGACTGGTATCCTGATGGTTATGGTCGATTTGAACTACATAATGGAGAAATTGTTGAAGTGCAACCTACTGGAACTCACGAAAAAGTAGCTGGTTTTCTAGCTTCAAAACTATCAGTTAATATTGAGCGTCTGAACTTGCCTTTTTTTATCCATCGACAGGGACTAATTAAAGCCATAGATTCGGATAAATTGGCTTATATTCCTGATGTAGTGGTATTAGATGATAATGCTATGGAAAATGAGCCAATGTGGAAAAAACGATCGACTATTACTCAAGGTAAAAGTGTTAAATTAGCCATAGAAGTAGTAAGTACTAATTGGCAAGATGATTATTTAACTAAGCTTGGAGAATATGAAAAATTAGGGATAGGCGAGTATTGGATAGTTGATTATTTAGGGTTAGGAGGTAGGCGCTATATTGGAGACCCGAAACAACCAACTATTTCGGTTTGTAATTTAGTTGAAAATGAATATGCGATTAATTTATTTAGAGGTCAAGATGTAGTGAGTTCCCCAACTTTTCCAGAACTTAATTTAACCGCTGAACAAATATTTCAAGTCGGGCAATATTAACTATGCTTAGGATTTTCTAATGTAAACATTACTCAGAATTTGAGCAGTTTTCAGTTAATATTGACTTTTCTAAAATTTGTATCCGACGGCTCCCCTATCTGAGTTATGACCTCGTTAAGTCTATATATTAGCTTTTGTCTGAATAATCGAAGGAATATAAAATGCTAAATCTTGGTTTAAATTTTCTGAGTTTACTTGCGTTATTAGATATGTTGCTAGCCCTATTAATTTTGAATGAATCCCGAAAAAAAGCATCATCTAGAGAAGCTTTTGATATTATTCAATGGATTTTTGTTCCGATCGCAATGCTATTGTGTGGATTTATTTTGCTTTTTCAGGGATGGAGACTCGACCCAATATTATTTTTTGTTATGTTTTTGTTACATATTGTATTGGTCTTTTTGTTAATTAAAACTTTTCTATACAATTTTGTTTCTAATCAAAAAGTTTTTCAAATTATTCAATGGATATTTATTATGATTTTTTTTCCGGCCGCAGTGCTATTATGTGGAGGAATTTTGTTATTTCAGGGTTGGAGGCTCGACCCAATATTATCTTTTGCTATGTTTTTGTTAATTACTGTATCTATATTTTTGGGTATTAAAGATATATCTAAGTAAGTTGCTTCGATACTCAAAAAAAATATTGAATAACAGAGATAGAAACCATGAAATTTGTTAAGTCTTTTTCCTAAATATCTAAAGATAAAAGTAGATAATAATTTTTCTATGTAATAACAAATTATTTGTGTCTCTCCAGAAATGCTGGTGTTAGGAAAACTACTACCTTTTTGTAAGTTAATTTTCTTCAATTAATTTGAATAAATTTAATTATGTTTCAAAATAAAACTCCACCTATAAAGCCTCTGAATGTAGAAAATGTTTTTAGTGCTGGTTTAAGAATTTATCGAGATAATTTTAAGTCATATTTTGGTGTATCTATTCGAGCAAATTTATGGTTTTTATTGCCATTTTTAGCTTTGATTCCTGTACCTCTATTTTTTATGTATGGTCAGCCAGAAAACTTGCTTTTTTTACTACTCATTCCAATTTGGCTATTGCTATTTTTATATTGTTCGGCAAAATCAATTGTTAATAGTGCGATAATTGCTAGATTGGTATTCGGCGAATTAGTAAATCAACCAGAAACAGTGCGTGAAGCTAGACGGATTATGGCTCCTAAAATATGGGCTTTTTTCTTAGCGTTGTTTCTATTGTTTTTAATGGAAATGGGAATTTGGCTTTGTTTTTCTATGGTGATAGGAATTATTGCTGGTATTATCACTGCTATTATGGAAGATCCTGCTCAACAAATTGTTGGAATTTTAGCATTTTTAGGTTTAATTGTAATTATTCTTTTCCCCATTTTTTTGAACTTCTATTTACGATTATTAATTCGTTTTTTTATTATTGATATCCCCTTGGCTGTTGAAGAAAATATTACAGCAACTCAAACCATAGGACGTAGTTGGGAATTAACTAAAGGATATGTAGGGCGGATTTTTTTGATATTAATCGTAGGAGTTTTGATAACAATTCCCATTGGTATAATTCAACAAATTATTGCCACAGAAATTAAAGGCATTTTACTAACTACAGTTCCGACTCCATCAAGGGACCCAAGTTTTCAGATACTATCATTTTTAATTCGATATATCATTGGTTTATTAGGTAATCTTTTGTTATTACCATTTCGGCAAGCGATAAAAGCTGTAGTTTATTATGACCTCAGAACTCATCGGGAAGGTATAGGTTTAGAGTTAAGAAAACGGGAAATTTAATTTTGTTGCCAGGATAAATTTATTTATATCTCAAAATAAAATTTTATCTATGGAGCCTCTAAATGTCGGAAATGTTATTACTGCTGCTTATCTAGCTTATGAAGAAGGTGCTAGGTTTTAGGTAATGGGTTTGAGGTCGTAGGTTATATCATGTCCGGTTGAATAGTTATAAATAACGACCAGAATCCTCAGGAGGCTTGAATTTGAGAACAAATAAGGAAAAAAAGTCACCTCCTCAGAAGGAAACAAAAACATGAAGAATAAAGGAAAAAGATGGAACAAGAGGAGAAAGTTTTTTTATCACTAATTATCCGGACATAAATAATATTAAATCTTAATTGAGTTTGAATTAATAAATAAAAGCTGCCTGAAGAAAATGTTAAAAAATTAAGTTAACTATGGAGCGATCGCTATTTTTCTTTCTATACTAGAGTTGTTAATAAACAACTTTAAAAAGAGAATTAAAGCCACAGAAATTATCTAATTTCCTTGCTGCTTTTCCTCTTTAAATCCATTTTTTGTTCTTTCTCCCATCTTACAAATTAGTAGAGAAAATTTTATGCAAGTCGCCTCCAAACCAGAAACAACAAATATCGATCGCTCCCCATCGGAAACCATCACCCTAGATGTCAGTGGGATGAAATGTGCCGGATGTGTCAAAGCAGTCGAACGCCAACTCACCCAACAAACAGGCGTTATCTCCGCTCTAGTCAACCTCGCAACCGAAGTAGCAACCGTCCAATGCCAAACAGGGGCGATCGATCCAAACACCCTCGCCGAAAAACTCACAAATAACGGTTTCCCTACTCAACCACGTCTCGACACCTCCGAAATAGACGCAACCAAAAAACAAACCGAGCGGCATAACCAAGAAATTAAACAACAAATTAGACGGATAGCGATCGCTGCTTTCCTCATTATTCTCTCAGGTATGGGACATCTGGGTCACTTCATTGGTCTAGAAATTCCCATTTTGGGCAATATTTGGTTTCATGCAGCATTAGCAACCTTAGCTTTATTACTACCAGGACGTGAAATTATCATCGACGGTATTCAAAGTCTTTGGCGAAACGCTCCCAACATGAACACCTTAGTTGGTCTCGGCGCCCTGACTGCCTACATTGCCAGTGTTGTTGCTCTACTATTTCCCGAATTAGGTTGGGAATGCTTTTTTGACGAACCAGTAATGATCCTTGGTTTCATCCTTCTTGGCAAAACCCTCGAACAACAAGCAAGATATCGAGCAGCATCTACTCTCCAGTCATTAATAGCACTCCAACCTGCAACCGCACATTTAGTTCCCCCACCAAACGGGGAGAATAATTCTGAGTCTGTAGAAATTCCAGCTTCACGAGTCAAAGTCGGAGAATATCTCCAAGTATTGCCCGGAGAAAAAATTCCTGTGGATGGAGAAATATGTAATGGCAGAACAACAATAGATGAGTCGATGCTGACTGGGGAGTCTATACCTGTAACAAAAGAATGTGGTGCTAAAGTTACTGCCGGAACTATTAATAACTCAGGCGCTATAGTTATTCAGGCAACTCACACAGGTTCGGAAACTACATTAGCTCAAATAGTTAAATTAGTCGAAACCGCTCAAACCCGCAAAGCACCCATTCAAAATTTGGCAGATACCGTGGCAGGTTATTTTACCTACGGCGTAATGACCATCGCTTCCGCAACCTTCCTCTTTTGGTATTTAGCAGGTACTAATATCTGGCCGAATGTGTTGCAGATGACCGACCATGAAGGGATGATGATGGCACATTCCACTTCTACTTCCCCACTATTATTAAGTTTAAAATTAACTATCGCCGTCTTAGTTATTGCTTGTCCTTGTGCATTAGGTTTAGCAACACCCACCGCAATATTAGTAGGTTCGGGTGTCGGTGCAGAAAGAGGTTTATTAATTAAAGGTGGGGATGTGCTGGAAAAAGTACATGAGTTAGATACTATTGTCTTTGACAAAACTGGAACATTAACCACAGGTCATCCCACCGTTACCGATATTATCGGAGATAACCCGCAATGGTTATTACAAGTTGCAGCGACTGTGGAAAGTGGTGCGAGTCATCCCTTGGCAAAAGCAATTTTACAAAAAGCTCAACAAGAGGGTGTCTCATTACTCACAGCAACAGACTTTCACACCGAAGCTGGTTTAGGAATCTCTGCTGTTGTAGATGGTAAACCTGCTTTAGTGGGAAATTTGGAATGGTTGAAAAGCCATGAAATTATTGTCAATGCTGAAAATATCCCCTCTTTAAATGGCAAAACCGCAGTTTATATTGCTGTGGATGGAATATTAGCTGGAGTTATCGGAGTTAGCGATGTGCTTCGGGATGACGCTAAAGCAACAGTGCAACGTTTACAAAGTATGGGTTTAAGAGTGATGTTATTAACAGGCGATCGCTCTTCTGTTGCCGAAACTATTGGCCAACAGTTAAATATAAATTCAAAAGATATTTTGGCAGAA
>NZ_RCBY01000296.1 GCF_003838195.1 Okeania hirsuta | reverse complement strand
CCCTCTACAGAGAGGCGGTAGATTACAAATTTTCAATCTATTGCTAGCAGTATTTCTAAACTAAATATTGTCTGTATTTGGTTGCTTTAAATACTGCCTTCAGAAGTTTACCTAGATAAATTTATGATGAGTTTATAGTTAGTTTAAGCTTGATTAAAGTATTGTTTAAATTTTGGTTAATCCATAAATTATGCGGATTAAATTGTAGGTTGTAAATGAAAAAAGTTTACCTAAACTTCATACTGTTTCAAACTAATTCCAGGGAAGAATAAAAAAGAATTCTCAAAAAGTGCTTAATCATCTATCTCTTTGGGGTCATCTTCATCAGAAGGAAATATTGGAGGTTTAGATGTTGGCTGCCGTTGAGGAGATTTTTGAGGTTGAGGAACTATAGGTTGAGTATCAGGTGATGGTGGAGGTGGGGCTGGAATTTGAGGAGAAGATTCAGGAGTTTTAGGTTGAGTTTTAGGTGTAGTTTCACTATCAAAGTTTAATAAGTATTTGGCATCGGCAAAATATCTAGTCAAATTATCAATTTCTGCATTTTTTTGCCATTCAGCACGAGATATTTTTGAACGTAGGATAGGTACTATTTGACTCTGACGCTCTCCTAATATAGTGATAGTAATTTCTGTGATTTCTGGATTATTTTTAAATTCTTGATTGATTTTATTTTTTGCTAAATTTTCTGCTTGTTCTACAAGAATTTTATAGGAATTATTATTGTTAGAGTCAATCAAAAGACTGGTATTTTTTGCAGAAGCTAAGGTGGTTTTATTTGTAGTTAAGATACTAGCTAATATTAAGACTGTACTCCAGAAAATATGATAATATAAATTCATTAAATTAAATTTTTTCCACATATATATAAATTTAATTATTACAGTAACATGTAATAATTAAAATAAATTTAAGTTTTGGTTAAATATTTACTATAATTAAATTTCTCTGTTTAACTTGATAATTTTAACGAAGGTGATCGCTACGCTAATTAAACTACTCCTCAAATTCAGTGTTTAAGTATTCAAGTCAAGTTAATTGGCTATTTGATGATTGAGTAATAGTTAGGAAAGATGATTTTTAGAGTCACTGTTCAAGTACACAAGTATATTTTTTATGCCTTATTCCCTACTGACAAATGTTAAATTAATTTTGCACAAGTACTTATAATTATTTTAGGTATGGCAATTGTATTTTCATGAAATAAAGCTATGGATAGGCATAATTTTAGTCATTTATTTCTCCAGCAATTATTCTCAGTAAAAATTCATAGTTAACTAAGATAAAAATAATTTTAGGATGATATTTATAATTTATATCATGTCTAGTTAAATACTTAATTAATTCAGACGGCAGTAAATAAATTAAACAATGTATAAGTATTTAAATGAACATGATATTAGGCTATAAATTATTTATAACTGTAAGTAAAAATGGACATGATATAATATAGATATGAATATATTTACAAATACTCATGCTCATAGAAAATTAAAAAAAAATTGCAAGTTTTTTTTGTTATTTATTGTAGTTATAAGCTTAATTATTACAGCCAAATATTTTAACCTACCAGAACTTTTAAAAAATAAATTAGTTTGGATTGAAAGTCTAGATGTGTGGAGTCCAATCGCTTTCATAATAATTTATAATTTAGCTACTTTACTATTAATTCCTGGTTTAGTTTTAACTATAGGAGGAGGAGTAATATTTGGAGTTATCTGGGGAGCTATTTATGTTTTTTTTGCTTCAACTTTAGGCGCTACAATAGCTTTTATTATCGGACGGTATATATCTCGTGATTGGGTTTGCCAACAATTACATCAACATCCAAAATTTCAAGTTATCGATCGAGCTGTTATTAAAGCAGGATTTAAAATAGTATTTTTAACTAGACTCTGCCCTTTGTTTCCTTTTAATCTTTTGAATTATGCTTTTGGTGTCATGCAGGTTTCTTTAAAAGATTATATTTTGGGTTCTCTAGGGATGATTCCAGGAACAGTAATGTATGTTTATATTGGTTCTATAGTAGGTGATATTACTTTAATTGGTACGTCTCAACAACCGACAAATTCTACTGTAGAAGTAACTAAATGGATAATTAATATTGTTGGTTTAATTGCCACAGTTTTAGTAACTATTTATATAACTCGGCAAGCAAACAAAGCTTTAGAAACAAGTTTTGAAGAAGGCAAGAATTGAAGAAGGAAGAAGGAAGAAGGAAGAAGGGAAAATTGCTTATGAATAGTCAAAGAAAGGCCACTTCATATCTATTTGAAAACCGCTATAAACCCGCAAAAGAAAAGATACAGCATATTTCTGGCAAATGATGTACAGGGTAAATGGTGAAAATCTTGTAGTGCGGGCATCTCCCGCGATGGGTATACCTCATAACAGCGGGAAGCGCTGTAATATAAAATCTGTTTAATTCGGTATAAAAACATTCTCTATCTTCACCATTACCAAATCTTGATAAATTTTTTCCCTCCTGAATTCTAAATTCTAAATTCAGAATTTAGAATTCAGAATTCTGACTCCTCTATCCTTCCAACTTCTTACTAATTAATTGATTTGTCATCTTTGGATCTGCACGTCCTTGAGTTTTCTTCATCACTTGCCCAACAAAGAAACCTTTAAGTTTAGTTTTACCACCACGATATTTTTCTAATTCTTCTGGATGTGCTGCTAAAACTTCATCAATAATTGCTTCTATCGCCTTAGTATCTGAAATTTGAATTAGACCTTTCTTCTCTACTAATTCCTTGGGCGACCCACCTTTTGATAATAATTCTGGCAGAATATCCTTCGCAATTTTGCCACTGATAGTACCATCTTCAATAATTGTAGTTAGCTCGGCCAAATTTTCTGGTTTAAGGCCAATATCAGTAATGCTAATTTTTTCATTTTTCAAATAAGCAGTAATATCCCCCATTACCCAGTTAGCTGCTTGTTTTGCATTTCCTCCCGCTGCAACTGTTGCTTCAAAATATTCTGCTACTTTGCAGTCATCAGTAAGCACGCGAGTATCATAAGCAGATAAACCTAATTTGCTTTCATAGCGGTGACGTTTTTGTGCGGGTAATTCTGGTAATTCTACTTTCCAATCATCTAACTGCTGAGTCGAGACTTCAATAGGTGGAATGTCAGGTTCGGGGAAATAACGATAATCACTAGAACCCTCCTTCACCCTCATACTAATAGTAAGTTGAGAACCCTCTTCCCAGAGTCTAGTTTCTTGAACAATTTTTTCCCCTGCTTCAATAGCTTCAGTTTGCCGTTGAATTTCATATTCGATCGCTCGTTGTATAGCACTAAAGGAGTTCATGTTTTTGATTTCTACCTTTGTACCAAACTCTTTTTGGCCTACTGGTCGTACAGAAACATTCACATCGCATCGTAGAGAACCTTCCTGCATATTACCATCGCTCACACCAAGGTAGCGGACAATTCGCTGTAGCTCTTGAGCATATTCTGCAGCTTCTAGTCCAGAACGTATATCCGGTTCTGATACAATTTCTACTAATGGTACACCTGCACGATTATAGTCCACCATTGAATAGGTTGACCCAGATAGGCGATCGCTACCTCCATGGACTAACTTACCAGCATCTTCTTCCATGTGTAGTCTAGTAATGCCGATTTTTTTGCGGTTTGCAGTGCCATCTTCATCTACTATTTCTATTTCTAGCCAACCATTTTCGGCAATGGGTAGGTCATACTGAGAAATCTGATAATTTTTGGGTAAGTCAGGGTAGAAATATTGTTTACGGTCAAATTTACTGTAGGGTGCTATTTGACAATTTAGGGCAAGTCCTGCTTTTACGGCATATTCTAGGACTTTTTGATTAAGTACGGGTAATACTCCAGGCATTCCCATACATATTGGGTCAATATTGCTATTTGGTGGGGCACCGAATTCTGTGGATGAAGCGGAGAAAATTTTGGTTTGGGTACTAAGTTGACAATGGGTTTCTAGACCAATAATTGCTTCATACTCTGTTTTTACTTGTACAGTTGTAGTCATAGATTTTTGAATTAAGTCAAAAGTAAACTAGCTATCAGCATTTCAGCATTTCAGCTTTTTGACTTTGGGTTTATACCCCGGCAACTAATACCCTGGATGGTTGAGTCGGGGTTGAAATTTCCAGGGCGTAAAAAAAAGTCCTAATGCTGACCGCTGACCGCTGACTGCTGACTGCTATTTAAAATTTAAAGGTCATTAGTTCTAGTGTACAGTGATCGAGATTTTCCATTTCCAACTTTGATGTCGGCAAGGGGTCTCCCGTTATACAAATGTTAACGGGAGACCCATTTCCAACTTTGATGTCGGCAAGGGGTCTCCCGTTATACAAATGTTAACGGGAGGGGAATTGCCGACCAACAAATAAACCGCGTAGGGTCCAATTATTTCTTGCATTGTGTGCTTTTTTGTGTTATTGGTGATTATATCAGGAGTAGCGGTAATACGCACTTGATAACAGCACATAGAAAACAAATAGCGAGTATGGGGTTCAATTCATGAAGTTCGCGGTCGGCCCGTGAAAAGGTAAAACTCTTGAGGGTGTGTATCGGAGTACAGAATTGTTCAGTACAAAAAGGTGGTGGGTCTCATCATCTCTGTCTGGTGAGGGTTAAGTGGTTGCACTCCCTGTGAAACAGAAAGCCCTATCCGCGAGGTTGGGAAGCCTACATCATAATCTTTGATTTGATGTAGGAGAACGTCACAAAGAACTATCCCTTGATTCAGTAATGCCACCAAATAAATCATGTTTTGTGCCTGTTCTTTATTCCCTACCCCCTGTTCTCTACTCTAGGCAAAAATTTATATCTTTTTCGGATATGTCTAATTAGGGATTGCTAATTAATCCTCAAAGCATTGACAGGTAAAGGCTTAAGCCTTTTTTTTTGTCTAAAAAATTGCCTGGTATCACCTCTAAAATGCTCAAAAAGTTAGTATTAATGGCAAGAGTTGGGCAGAAAAATCCCAAATTGACAATTGTTACTCCTACCTCCTCGCTCCCGATCCATTTCTCCTGTCTCCTGTCTCCTGTCTCCTGTCTCCCGGTCCATTTCTCCCGGTCCATTTCTCCCGGTCCATTTCTCCTGTCTCCTGTCTCCTGTCTCCTACCCCTACTAAAAGACTTTTTCAGCAGACCCTAATTATTGATCGGGTTTCTTAAAGCAATAATGTTTATGAATCGAAACTTTTTTGAGTTCAGGAGTTTGATAGTTTGGCAAAGTTTTTTCTGACATAAAAAATATTTCAAAATTATCAAGTTGTTCTTCACCTTTATATTTACTATTCCAGTCACGGCACAAATATTTACCATAATAAAGACGATGAGCAGCATGACGCTTCAACCAAATTTTCATCATATATTTACGCCAGCGTACATTAGGATAAGTTGATGAAACTAATAATGGTTTATCCCAAATCACAGGTTGACCATTTTTAAATAAATCAATTTTTTTACCATTTTTAAGTTTACCTGGAATGACATACCAACCATCTTCTCGTGAGGGATAAGGAGCAAACATACCCCATCTTTGGTCTAATCTGAGAATTAAATTAGTTGTTCTGACTATTTTGGGGATAGGGAATATTTTGGGGGAAATACTATTAAGATTCCAGAGCAATACGAAACCTAGAAGCAATAAAGCAATAAGATTCTGATAATTGGCTGGATAAACTGAATTTTTCCGATACTGTAATTGGGAAATCAATTGATGAAAATTACTATTGATATTGTTGAGTTCAGCGCATATTTTTTTGCCTATAGTTGTAATTATGGGTAAACTCAAAACTAAAGTTAGAGGTCGAAATACAGGAGAAATGTTACACAGATAAATTAATGCCTGAAATTGAATATATTGATTGTCTTGATGTTCGACTAATAACCATGAATTACTGTTTTTTATTGCCGTATAAATTTCTGGTTGGGTTTGGGCTGAGAAAACTAATTCTTTTGGTAAGAACAAAAAGCAGCAAAGTAAATTTAAGATTTTTTGGTATGTACTAGAATCAGGATTATAATAAATTTTAATATTTTTAATCTGTTTAAATTGTAATTTATAACTCAACCAATCCCAAAAATCACTAGGCAATAACACTAACCAAGAAATAATACATACATAAGGAAATAAGCCTAAAACTAAGCCAAGGCGAAAACCTATATGCAAACCAATAAAAATAAATACTGTTAAGCAACGAAAAAAACTATTTTTAATTGGTACAAATAATAAAAAAGGTGCTAATAATTCAATCCAGAGAGTAGCGAAATTAGCAAATACTAAAAGTTGGGGAAACTTCAACATGAAGCTACTGAAGGGAGTAGCAAGTTGATCGATATTTAAAGCATAGTAAACAGCAGTTCCTTCTTCCCACCAAATAGGATGAGATTTCAGCATTGCCGTAAACCAATAAACAAAACATATTTGTAGAGTTAAAGCGATAGTACCACCTGAAATAATTGATTTAGGAAAAGGTTTTGATTCAGAATTTAAGGCACTATCAACTGAATAATATGCTCCTAAAGGTAAAAATATTCCCCAAAATAGAAGGAGGCGTAATTCAGAATCTCCAGCATTGAGAATCATGTTATTACGACTATGCAAAGAAGCGAGTAAAACCCAAGATAAAATCGTGAATAAGCGAGTACGATAACCAACTAAAAGTGCTAAAGCACAAATAAAAGCAACTACAAAAAGTATTCCTTGAAATAAAATATTGCCACTAAAAAGATGAAGCGACCAGACCGAAGAATTTAAAAATTTTTCAATTAGTACTGCACGGGGTAAGACACCAAAATCTGTGTAGTGAGCTTTCAGATCGCCAAAACGTTCTATTAGATCGACAATAATAATTAAAGCCAAACCAACTCGAAATAAAGCTAGCGATCGCAAGTCTAAACCTAATAAATCTTCTCGTGTTGCTAAGGTATATGTTGGCAATGGATATTCTCTGGAACTCATCGCAGAATCAACCCTTTTAATGTATGTAAATATATTAATGAAAATTGGGATTAAAAGCTTTTATCGTAAACTTTTAACCCCGACTAAGATTATTTTTTTCAATTTCAAATCACATTATGTCAAGTCTCCTGCCTCAAGAACAGGGGATTTTTGATTTGACAATAATAACTGACAATTTCAGAAGTTACTAGGTGTATTATTATTTTGTCTTTAATGTGTTTGAAGAAATTATGATAGATGTTATAAATTCCTGATTAAATATTATTTACTATTACAGTAACAGCTAATTTAAAAGGTAAATTTTTATTAGCTTATTATTAGTTAGATTTGCGACGACGAGAAGTTAATAAACCGCCAAAGAATACAGCTAAACCTAGAATTGTACCTGGTTCGGGAACGGATACTGAACCATCTGTGCCACCGTCAGTTGTGCCACCAACATCCATACCACCGTCAGTTGTGCCACCAACATCCATACCACCGTCAGTTGTGCCACCAACATCCATACCACCGTCAGTTGTGCCACCAACATCTGTGCCGCCATCATATGTACCACCAACATCCATACCACCGTCAGTTGTGCCACCAACATCCATACCACCGTCAGTTGTGCCACCAACATCCATACCACCGTCAG
>NZ_RCBY01000295.1 GCF_003838195.1 Okeania hirsuta | reverse complement strand
GGTCTATTTATGTAAGTGGATCGACTTTTTCTACCATAAAATGTGAGTGATGGCTACCATCAACAATTGAGATAAAAATCAACTTGAATTGGGGGAGAAGGGATTGGTAGGCTCCACGTGCCAACCCCTTCTCTAAAAATGATGATCATTATTATTGAGGAAAAATTCAGATTTTATACAGAGGTATAATCATTGAAACTATTGCCCCACAATAGTTTTGAGGTGCTTGTCACCCCCTGAGATCAAAAGGTGAGTTACTGGTGTGGGTACAGGGCGTATAAACTGCGCGGGAGACCCAGTCCCTCATGAGTCGAGATTAGGCTTAATCACATTATGGGCAAGAAAACTGACATCTAGAGGAGTCCAACCTGTAGCAATAGAGCAATGGTGCTTCGATTATCTCTGGTTATATGGCTTAGTCGAGCCTGAAACTGGAGAAAGCTTTTTTGCAGAATTTTCTCATGTAGATGGGGTTTGCTTTCAGCAGTACCTGAAGTGGTTTGCTCAAAACTATCCAGCCGAACTACATATAATTCAACTAGATAATGGACGGTTACATACTTGGTCAAAATTAGAAATTCCTGAGAATGTTATCCTTTTATTTAAACCTCCCTACAGTCCACGAGTTAATCCGATTGAAAAATTATGCAAAAAAATTAAAAAGCAATTGAAGTGGGAACTGTTTGAGAACCTTGACAGTTTAAGGAACCTAATATCTCAAGTCTTACAGTAGTTAACTCCACAAACCATTAAATCCGTGACGGGATGGGACTTTATTTTAGAAGCTTTATCTGTAGCATAATTTTTCGTATTTCATATTACAATCAATTAAGGTATACTTATAATTTGTCAAACTACTCATAAAGTGATGACACAATCCTCTTTATTTGAGAAACTAAAACACCCTAACCCTCACTTGCGTGATCGAGCAATGTGGGAAATAGTCGAAACTTGTGATGAAACTACCATTCCTAACTTGATGGAAGTTTTGGCAGAAGAAGATACCGTCTATCGACGGGCAGCAGTTAAAGCACTCGGAGCGATCGGGACAGATACTGTGCCATTTTTAGTCGATTCGTTGCTCAACAGTGATAATTCAACAATTAGGAGCAGTTGTGCTAAAGCTCTAGCTCAGGTAGCTATTAACTATAAGAATGTTCCTTTCCCATCTGAAGGAATTGAAGGCTTAAAAAAAGGACTCAGCGATACCAATCCCGTTGTTCATATTGCCTCAGCAATGGCTTTAGGAGTCATTGGTGTGCCTGCTTTAGATAGCTTGTTGGAAGTCCTAGATGGAACTGAGAACTTAGGCTTGGCAGTGGCAATTCTCAATGCTGTTAGCTCTATTAATGACGAACGCTCTAAAGCAGTCTTAACCAAATTAGCCAATGATGCCTCTGCTGACACCTATGTACGGGAGACAGCCATCAGTGCTTTATCCCGCTTGGATATGTTGAATTTCAAACCTAACCGAAGTTAAAAAGGCTAAAGCTACTGTGCTTCAGCCAGGTTAAGCTTATTTAATATTTAGCTATTCCCAATCGTTTTCTGATGATTGCCTCTCTAGTTGAGTAATTGCCAATTTAATAATCTGCTTAATATCTGCTTCTGATTCCTGTTCCCATGCTGTTTGTAAGGGAACTAATGCACTATCGGAACGAATTTTCATCAAAGATAGAGCTGCTGCCTTGCGAGTTTCACCGCTAGTAGGATGATTCAGTAACTCTATCAAATAGGGAGCTGCTGGTTTATAAGCCAAATTTCCCAGGACGGCTGCTGCTTCAGTGCGTACTATTTCAGACGAATCTCTTAGGGCAGTCAATAAAATATTCAGAGCCTCTTCCTCCCCTGAATCTTGGGCAATTTTGGCGATCGCCCCTACCACAGCAGCCCTAACTGCGACTTTTTCAGAATGAATCTCCCGATATAGATACTCTTTTGCTTCAGGTCCAATAAATGCCAAAGCCCAAGCTGCATGACCTTTGGTACTTTCTGGATACTCTGTTGACCCTAAAATGTCCAACAATGGAGGTACAGCAGCTTTTCCTATCCTGGCTAGGGCACCAACTGACGATCCTTTAACCACTGTATCTTCATCATTGAGGAGAGCATGGACTAAGGGAGAAACTGTTTCTGGGTCAGCAATCAGGGTGAGGGTTTTGGCACTAGCTCTGCGTACTACAGGATCGGGGTGATTTCCGAGAGCCTCTATCAAGAAAGGAGTAGCTGGTTTGCCAATTTGTCCGAGGGTCTCAGCAAAGCCTAAGCGCACCATTCCCCGTGAATCTCCCAGACACTCTACCATAAGTTTTAGGCGTTGACTGTCGTTGGGGTCAAAGGTTTGTTGGACTACTTCTTTTCTAGCAGAGGCCAGAAAAGCATCTGTTTCTTCTGGAGACATAAAAAAACGGCGTTGATAAATTAGTGTATGATATTAATCTTAATTCTTTAGGAGTCAGGAGTCATATCATGTCCGGTTGAATACTTATTCTTTGGTGGAAGGAAGGCAGAAGGTTTTCTTTCAATAGAGGAGGTAGTCGGATATATTTATCCCTTTATTTTTTTGCCATAGTTACCCCAAAATACTAACTTTTTGGTCGCTCAAGCTTAAAAAGCTGCACTTTTTTTCTTTCTAAAAAGGCACTTACCTTTATCTGTAAATGCTCTTAGATTTAATCAGCAAACCCTAATAAAAATACAGTGACATCTCCCACACGCTCGCTGACGCTATAGTGTGGGCTTCTCGTTTCGTAGCCCCGGTATCCCGTCGGGCTCCACGAGCTTTAAAGACGGAATGCCCTACCGCCCTATTTTTTATATTTATCGCCGCATTTAAGTCGCGGTCTATGACAATGCCGCAATGCGGACAACAATGAGTTCGTATGTTTAATTCTTTCTTGACTTTTTTTCCACAGTTTGAGCAATCTTGGCTAGTATTTTTGGGGTTCACTGCTATAATCTTCTGTCCAGCATTTCCGGCTTTGACAGTCAAAATAGTTAGGAATTTACCCCATCCAGCATCGTTAATTGATTTACTCAAACGAGTTTTTGCTAGCCCTTTAATATTTAAGTTTTCATAAGCGATAACATCCGCTTTTGATAATAATTCATTGGCTGTTTTGAAGTGGAAATCTTTACGTTTATCGGCAATTTTTTTATGTTGTTTAGCTACAGTTTTTACAGCCTTTAACCACCTTTTACTTCCTTTTTTCTTTCGAGATAAACGTTTTTGTAGAGTCTTTAATCGCTGCTGAGATTTTCTATAGTATTGAGGTATAGGAACTGATTCTCCTTCACTTGTGACTAAGAATTCCTTCAATCCCATATCAATTCCCAGAGTGTTTTTTAATGTTGGTTCCACTTTAGTTGTTAAAGCTGGAACTGATTTGTCTTCTAGGGATAAAGTAATATAATAACCATCTGCTTTACGACTAATCGTCACTGTTTTAATTTGAAAACCATCAGGTAAAGGTCGATGTTGAATAAATTTGATATTGCCTATTTTGGGCAAGTTTATTTTGTTTTCTTCTATGCAGTTTTGCTTGATTTGAGGATAAGTAAAACTACGATAACGTCCTTTTCCTTTGAACCTTGGTTTTCCTAATTTATGTCCATTTTTGTCTGTCTTAAACCATCTGTCAAAGGCAAGTTTTACCCGTTTTATACAATCCTGTAAAACCTGAGAATGAATTAGCTTGTATTCCGGAAACTTGTCTTTGGTATTGACCAAATCTTTTTTTTGAGAGTAATAATCTGGATTATCTCTGAGTTGAGGGATTGGCATCACCAAGGGACAAGCGTTAACTGGACAACGGTTTTCTGACCACCATGAGAATCTTTCACCCAGCCTATAATTGTACTGCCGACGCAACAATTCCAACCACATTTCTATGACTGCGGTTTGTTCTTTGTTGGGTCTTAATTTATATTGGTAGGCAGTGCGCATAGTGGAAAATTTTTGAAGCTACATAAGATAATAACACAAGTTTTTTAAGGCGACAACTTGCGGATAATATTTGTAAATTGAATGGGCATTGAACCCATTCAATTTACCGCCGAGAAGCCTCACGCCATAATCTTCGATTTGGCGTGAGGCTTCTCGGCGGTCTAGCTAAAAAAACCCGCGCTGTAATACTTACGCAGTACACAGCCGGGATTAAGTAAAAAAAACGAGAGACATTAAGCGACTTCGCTAATACTGATAATTTTTCCGCCTGTTTTCTGGATATTTTGAAGTATCTTAGACATTTGGCTGTAGTTGACTACGCATTCTTGACGACTGAGCTTGCCCAATCTAGCAGGAGATCGAGAGGTAGAAAATGCTATTGTGAAGCGCTTTTCTGTATTACCATAAGAAGCTCCATTGCCGATTGCCAGTGGCTTTATCGGAGTTGGTAAATTAGCAGCCACAGAAGAAATTAATTGGGCGCGTTTATCGCTATCGTTAGTTGCAGAGCCGCGTAATAGAGAAAACATCCGGTTGAATGCTTCGTTTTTCAGTCCAACAACTGAACGAATACTGCGTGGATAGGGTACAATATTATCGCCAAAATTTTGAATATACTCGTCACTATCAATGTACGAGTTAATCTCAGTTTCGTATCCTTGTTCGTTATAAATCTGAACGTGCTCAGAAATTTCCTCTTGAGCTTGAGGAGGACGACCCAATAAATGCTTAAAATTTAACTCAATAAAGCGGTACTGAGACGAAGAGTGAAAAAAGAGTGATTGATAAAGACTTGATTGAGCCACACTCCTAACAAATTCACGGACTGTAATGTCGCCATTACGCAGTAGAGACTCAGCACTAGAGAGGCGATCGCCTTCCATGAGATACTGGTTTCCTAGTACCTGCTTATAAACTGCCCTGATGAGCTGTTCTAGCTCTCCTTCTGTGGTATTAGGACGGAGTTCTAGTGGGTCAACTTCAAAGGCATCCAAACCTAGAGTCGCTGATGTGCTTAATTTTCCCATTACTTTATTTTCTAAAGACCTGATGTTGATATTCTTAAAATTATGTTCGCTCTTAAGGCAGCGTAGTTAGCCTGCAGTAGGAGTAGTTAGCTCAATGAGTTCAAACCTCTAAACCCATAGCTTCTAACCCTTACAAGCAGACTAACCTTTATATCGCAATACTTTCAATAAAGAGTATTAGGACATGGAATTGATTAAGTAATCAAGATATCCATTGTATTCCCCTAAGGCTTGAGGAGACAGATCGCGAGGAGCGCAACCCCGATTCCGAAGGAAGCTTAACCCAGTAACGTAAGTATCAGTACCAATTCCAAGAGCGCGGTATACTTCCCGTGCTCCAGCAATTCCCCACTCATCAAGAGGACCTGTACCACCAACAATTAGACAGTAATTAATTAAGCGCAAGTAGTGAACGATATCCCGCTTGCACTTATTTTTCTGAGTTTCGGCATCCATATCCCGACCACTGCCACTAGGGAATTTGCTATAAATAGCATCAACAGCTTCTTGAGCTACAGCATCATAATTGCTTGCTAACTTTTCTGCTGCTTCGAGTCTGGCAGCAGAACGCTGTAAGCTACCTTGTACTGATTCTAAATCAGAACCACTGGGAAAACGACCTGCTAGATCGGCAGAAGCAACAGTTGTACTTAAAACTGATTTCATAATTGAATGTTTCTCCTATTCTCAAAGATAGATTTGGTCAAAATGTTAATTGATTAGCTTGAATGGCTCTAAACCTAGCTAATTTTAGCTGATAGCAGCAACAACTGCATCAAAGTAGCCAGAACACTCAGCGACCAAACTAGCGCAGTCGCCTTCAGTCACATCAATCTTTTTGTATTTGCTTCCTGCCTGAGCTTCAGTGTTCGTGTTACTGATGTGGGCAACAGCACAAGCTTTCATGATTTCAACAGCGCGAACTGTATTACCTGTGGGTACTCCTAGAGCAGCATAGGTTTCTTTAAGGCCATTGAGGCAGCGGTCTGTGAGAATAGAAGCATCTCCAGTTAACAGAGCATAGGTGATATAACGAAGAATAATTTCCCCATCCCTTAGGCAAGCTGCCATTTTCCGGTTGGTGTAAACACCACCACCTGGTGAAGTTAAACCAGGGCTTTCGCAACAGATACCAGCAACAGAGTCAGTAACAATACAGCTAGCGTTACTAGCAATGGAGTTAACTGCATCTAGACGTTTGTTACCATCAGCATTGATGCTGTGACAAAAGAAGCTAGTGAATGGGTATTTAGAAAATACCCCGATCTTACCAAACCTGGCGGACCTTGTGATTCTCAAATTAAGATCGAAAAATGTTATCGTGACCTAAGTCATTATCTGAGACTAATTAATTATTGTTTAGTAGTTGGTAGTACTGCTCCTCTGGATGATTGGGGTATTACTGGCCAGCGCGAAGTTTACCGCGCCCTCAATTTGCCTACTGCGCCTTATGTTAGCGCACTTCAATATACACGGAATCGTGCTTGTTCCCCCAGAGATATGTCTCCTCAAGCTTTAGCAGAATTTTGGGTTTATCTAGATTATTTAATTGATTCCTTCTCCTAACCAGTGTCGCTGCATAAATACTGTGGTGACTACAAATGATGATCGGGAGATGGGGAGATAATATAATACCAATTTGATAAATGTTTGCTACAAATGGTTAGGCTATTTCTTAGGAGTCAGGAGTCAGGATCCGTATGGGAATTGCTTCAATACCAGTTTTTAGCTCGGAAATCATCCTTTTTGTCAAAGGGAATATCCTGCATTTGTCTTTTTATTCCTCTTACTATTCGTAACATTCTTTTTTCAAATTGGTATAACTACTAGACATAGGCGTGATAATAAAAAATCAAATCAATTCTCACACATAAATTATCAATTATTTCCCCTCCTGGGAGGGGGAGGGGCTAGGGGTGGGTTCCCTACTGCCTACAGCAAAGCTGCCTACTCCCTATGCGTGGAGGAGATGTCTACTGGGGTTGCATATTATGGAATGATACTGCAAAAAATTGGTTTATACTTTGACTAAAAAAATCTAATATTAATCATTCTTAGCAATTCTTAAATCCAAAATCAAAATCAATCAAAAATATCAAATCACTGGTCACTTTGCAATGCCTAATTATAGCAAATTCGATGATTATAGGGTAGTTATCTAAGTGTCCAAATCTTGATCGAGAAGGGTTTTTATTTTTGTTAATATCTCCTTATTACAGCGGATTTGATATTACTTGTATCGAACTCGAAGCAAAGGGCACGGACATATCAAAAGCATAAAACTCAGACAACGCCAGATTTTTTCCTTCTTCCTTGTGCTATTTTTCATATAAAATTGCTATTTTACTCTCTCGTTCAACTTTAAGCTTTTGTAAAATAAATGTGGCATTATTTTTTGTTTTTAACATGAACTTATTCCAGTAATAATATTTTTGTTAAAAACACTAAATATTTTGATGTTTAAAAAAATAATAATTAAGCTTTTTAAACACATTTAACCTCAATAAATAACCCTGTCAAAAATAATGGAAGAGGTTCATAAAACCATGTCCGAATGATTAAGTATAATGTAAGGATTCAGGTATGCTAAATAGGAATAAGAGAAAGAGTTGATGAGGGATCGCCTACAACGCTGTCCACTAG
>NZ_RCBY01000294.1 GCF_003838195.1 Okeania hirsuta | reverse complement strand
CAGTGATTAAATTCACTGGAGATAGAGCGGTATTATCCTGTTTGATTAGCGTAATTATTACGCTAACTGTTAGTTACTTTTTGTCCAAAGTCCAATAATAACTGTCAAAAAAAATATTCAATCTATGTTAATTATTTAATGATTGAAGTTTCACTTAAATATACCATTCTTTTTTCAAGTTGGTATTATACCAAATCTCATGCATTATTGCTACATCTCCTTGAGAGTAGGGAGTAGGGACCCACCCCTAACCCCGACCGTGGAGGGGAAAAAGGAGTAGGGAGTAGGGTGAAAAGAGATAAGATATCTTGGTTTAATGCCGATAATCGTTATAAACATTACTAAACGATTATTATTACTTAATAACTGAAGTTCATCGGAAGTATCGCATTAATGCATGGGAATTGGTATAATACCAAAAGAAAAAAATAATTAGTCAAAAGTCAAAAGCCAAAAATAGTAACTTTTAACTTGACTACCTTTAATGATTTATAAAGATAAAGTTATGATTTTTTTAAGGAGAGCGGATTATTGCAACAGTAACGTAGCATTATTATCAATACTATTAGTGGTGCTAAAACTTTCAAAATATTGTCTAGCATGAGGTGGAAATTCAGGGAAGTTAAATACAGCATCACCACCTGCAATATCTGCCCAAAAATAACGTAGACTAGGGGCAAGTTTTTCTGCTATTTCTGGTGATAAATTTACAGGAGGATTAGTCAAAAGTTTAAACATAAAACGGAAAGAGCGATCGCCAAGCCAGTTTCTAGAAATATCGCTAAGATTGGGAAAATTAGGCAAAGAATTAACTCGATGACTTTCAATTTTTAAAGACTGTTGACCACTAGAGTCCGTAGTAAAATTAATGATACGATAAGGATGAGGATAAGTAACTAAAGAACCAGTTGTAATTTCATAAATTCCTTGATATTCAGCAATATCCTGAACATGAAGATGACCAGTAAATATCAGCTTAACTCCAGCAGATTGAAGAATATCTAACAATGCTAACCTATTTTCTAACATATAACGACGACCAAGGGAATTATGAGATTGATCTGGTAAATGTTCAATCACATTATGATGTAACATCACCATCACTAACTCCTCTTTTGTAGTAGTTAAAACCTGTTTTAGCCAATCTAATTGTTCTGCTTCTAAACCACCTGTATATTCTTGTTTGCCAGAACTATCAAACTGATTAGAATTAAGCCCAATTATTCGTACTCCAGGCAAAATTTGTTTAGTGTAATATAATCGTTCCTCGTAATCAAATCCACAATGGTGATAATAAGTAGGAAAATCTGCCAAACCAATAGAATAGTCATTGGTAAATTTTGTCGGTACATCATGATTACCAGGCACTACATAAACTGGATAGGGAAGTGTAGCTAATTTTTTACTTAACCAGGTATGATTTTCCAATTCACCATCTTGAGTTAAGTCTCCAGGTAATAGTAAAAAATCAATATCTAGCTTACTTAAATTTTCTAATACTACTTCAAAAGCAGGAATACTCACTTCTACTAAATGAAAACGATGCGCTTGTTCCGCAATAGTATTAGGAACTGCAATATGTAAATCACTAGCAATAGCAAATCTAAAATTCAAAGCCATGGAAAAAGTCCTCTGGAAATTAGGCTAAATCAATCGTTAACTAGCTATCAGCATTTTCCGTACCGGAATGCTTTGCAAACAGCACTCAGCTTTTAGCCAGCTAAAAGTTTGGGTTTAAACCCCCTTAGCGCAAAGCTGACTACTAAAGGCCAATCGACTGTTTGCGGAGCATTCTGGACCGAAACGCTTTTTAATTATTTCTATAGATTTTCATTATATTTCACAACTAGCGATCAATCACAAAGATGGCCTTAAATCAGAAGTCAGAAGTCAGAAGTCAGAAGTCACAAATAATCCCTCACTAACTTTGAGCATTTTGCATTTTCATAGATGTCCGCGCCCTATTTGCGTAGTTATATAGATGAACTGACCTACCACTAATTAATAAACTTGTTGCAAAATAAGCTCAAAGAGTAGCTAAAACTCTTATATGTTAAAGGTTTTAGTCTTTGTTTATTTACCTAAATTGAAAGGCTTATACAGTAAGCTTTTGAGCAGTTTTAGTTTTTATTTCCTCACAACTCTAATATTTTAATGTTTAGTGGGATTCTCAAAACAATTTATACTCCGGCAATGATGTAGTCCAAGGAAAGGGCGCTAACACACCAAAAGCTTAAAACTCAGACAATGCCAGATTTTTCCTTCTTCCTTCTGTTGTAGATAATGAATCCCCTAGATAACTAAAGCTTTCTTCCTTCTTCCTTCTGCTATAAAAGCTACATCCGCTAGTCCTAGAGAATTGAGAATTGAATTATTTCTTAATAAATTCAAAAAACTGCCGTAAGACAGGAAGTTTAATTTTTGTCTATACTAAACTAATAAAATAAAATGTTAAATGAATTTTGTTATAGATACTTAACCTAATAATTATCTATCCTTAAATAAAATGTATTTTTTTGCTAACTGTATTACTCGCCGTATTACTCATATATATAAACATATAAAATAGTTGACGCTGAGAGATGATAACATTAATATAATAATCAAAAGGCAATCTGTAAATCCTAGGTGAAAGCAATGCCAGAAGCGGAACTTCCTGGAAACCAAAATTTACCAGAAACCAATAATCCAGTAAGTAATCAGAAACTGGGCCATGACGATCATGTAGACCAAATCAAACCAGCTCTTGAATCAGAAATACACACATCTGTCCCAGAGGATGATGAGTGGGAAACAGTTAATTTTCCTGGTGTCATTAGTGTCGATTCAATTCCAGTAGTAGGAACAGCTTCAGCAGAAGCCAAAAATTTAGTACCAACCAATCAAAATCAACCTCAAAAAAAGTCCCAGGAAATTTCAGAAATTAAAGTCCGCCCAACAAAAGACTCCATTGAATATCTAGAATCTACAAATCTCATGGAAGCTCTACATGATTGTAACCGCGAACTGGTAAATCGAGTTACAGACCTAGAAACAGCCTTAGAAGAATGTCAAGAAACTCTAGAAAATCAAGAAAAGTTGCTAGAAGAAAGAACTAAAGAATTAGCAGCAACTCAACAACAGGTAACTCGCCTATTCTACAAGTTGGAACTATGTAATCAAATTATTCAACGTCAGGAAGTTTTAGTAGAGTCTCTAACAGACAAGTGGGATGTGAGTCAGCAACAACAGGCGCAAATGGAACGAGAATGTGCCTTAACCAAACAATCTTACAGTCAACAAATTTATCATCTCAAAGAATTAGAAAATAGTTGCAAAGAATTGCGGGCAAGACTATACCGCCAGCAGCAGCAAACTCTACAGTTTAAAGCAGCATTAGAAAGATGCTTAGAAATGCCAGGGAGAATAGATACAATGGATATACCAACAGAAATATCTACAGAAGAATCTCCGGTAATAGCATCTCAGGTGAATTCTTTATCTGAACCTCAAAAACAAGAACATCTCTTTGTCAACTTTAACACTAAAAAACCACCCTCATTAAATTCCGAACCAGTTAAACCTTGGTCGCCACAGCAAAAAAATCAACAGCAGCAAGAAGCTCTTTTTAGCAAGAAAGAAAAAAATATTGCCAAAATTAGCCTGGGCAAGAAAATAGATTTACCACAAGCTTTAGCAGAACCTGAACAGGTAGAATTATCAGACCAAAATATTTCTCAAAATGAGTTGCCTCAAGAGGTCAGTACAAGTCAATTAAATCCTAGTTTACCCTCGTTTAGTAGAATAGGTGAAGACCCAAATTATGAATTGATAGATGAAAAATCACCAACAATGGCATTAGAAGAGATAGAGTCAGAAGAATATGTAGTTATGGAGGAAAACTATTTAGATGAATATAGAAATTCATCTCAGGAAGTAGAAAAATTGGCAGAAAATAACATAATAGTAGAGGAATATCTAGAAGGTGATACTTCTGAAGATAAAGCAATAACAACAATTAAAAGCGAACGCATATCATGGAATATAGCTACAGGAAAGTGGAATGTTAGTGAGTATCAAGAAGAGCCTGAAAAAGACATAGATCCAGAAGGCTTTTTTGAAGTATCAGAGGATGTGCAGCGCAGTAAATTAGATCTACCAACTTGGGAACCACTTGTATTTGAATCTGAAGTTCTTGAAGAAGATGTGGCATCAGAAGTCCCACAAAAACAGCACCTGTCACTAGGAGCAATAGATTTACCCAGCTTTCCTAGAATTCCTATTGACGATCAACCATCGGCAGTGAATGGGTAAAATAAACATCTCCAAAAAAAATCTAGAAACGTTGATCAAGAGGCAGGGGTAGGGGGGGGAACTTGCTGTGGACAAATAGCAGAATTTTTTTTGAACGCGCTATTAAATGGACCGTATAAACGTTTCTAGAATAGGAATATTTATTATTTTCTGGAGATATCTAATATAATTTGTCAGAAGCAAGTAATAGACTAGAAAATATTTAACTACATAACAACCGCATCTGGATCGTCAGTAAGACCTGTTCCCCGCACCTCTGTATAAGCCCATTGAGAGCCATCAAAAACATTATACCAAAGCCAGCCACTATCTCCCCTGCCTTGGTGAAATACATAGATTTGGTCATTGTATACTACTACTGATGGACTCGAAGTTATACCAGTTTTCCCTACCTTTGTATCACCAGCCCATTCAGAGCCATTAAAAACATTATACCAAAGCCAGCCACTATCTCCCCTACCTTGGTGAAACACATATACTTTGCCATTGTATACCACTGCTGTCGGTAATATAATCATTGTCCCTAATACCAATTCCCATGCATTAATGCGATACTTCCGATGAACTTCAGTTATTAAGTAATAATAATCGTTTAGTAATGTTTATAACGATTATCGGCATTAAACCAAGATATCTTATCTCTTTTCACCCTACTCCCTACTCCTTTTTCCCCTCCACGGTCGGGGTTAGGGGTGGGTCTCTACTCCCTACTCTCAAGGAGATGTAGCAATAATGCGTGAGATTTGGTATAATATCATGTCGGCTGGGGCGCGTTCGTGTAAACCCAAAGGTGAATATCTACAGGAAATTTAAGTTTTTTTCTTGCTCTTAAGTATTCTTGCCTGTTCCCTGTTCCCAGTTAAGTGTTCCCTACCCTTGCTATACAATACCGATGCTACCGGACATGATATAACTACTTTCAATTATCATAGAATGTCCTCTGTGTGGCCAGAAAAAGACTCATAAGCACGGAAAAACCAGCAGCGGAAGTTTGCTAAGGTCTGGAGGCAAACTGAGGTGACTGTAAGGTTAGTGGTAAGCTATTTCAATTGGATTTGGCTTCATGCTCTCAAGGAAAATACTGCTGCACAAAGATCTAAGGAACGCGTTCGCGGAGCGTTGCGGAGCGCAGTATCGCTCCTGGGAAATGGAATGACTTAATTACTTATCCCACACTTTGCGCTCTGCACTACCAACTCTACTTCAGGTTCCGCAACCTTAACAAATCTACAAACAATCTGAGTTCCAATATTGTCGGGGATTTACGGTTGAGTATATACAATCTGAGTTCCGATATGCTTTGGAATTTACGGTTGATCATCTAATATAGAGGCTATAGCACTACGCGCAAGGCAACAGGCAACAGGCAATAGGCAACAGGGGAAGACAAAAGGGTTTCAGCTTCTATTCATGTCAAACACCTTAATGGGTAGCGCTATAGTTGAGGATGGCTTTATTGCACGAATATCCTGAAACTCTTGCAGTGTAATACTTTATCATTAATCATATTTATTGATAAATGCTTGCTTTATAATCCTTCTAGCACTTTTATGCAACAAAGCCGTTGAGGATTGTAATTATTTCAGTAGCAGTATAGTAGGCTTTTTATTCCCCATCTACCATTAGTATACTAGAACTACCCCTTAGAGCTGATTCATAAAGTAAATCTTAAATTAGCTAGTCCCTTGACCATGAGTTGGATTAATCAGCCATAAATCATTGCTTCACTTACATCTGAATAGACTTCATAATCCTTACATAGCGCGCCTAAATCTATTTAGCCACCCATGCATTGCCTTCAACAATCCATCGCGCACGGCAATTGCTCAAAACTCTCTGAGGTTCGTTTGATCACTTCCAATAGCGACGCCATCGCCACAAACCTGCCTAACAGCATGGGCAAAGTTTTTACCAGAATAACCCTGATCTACCCTGACCACCTCGCTCTTTCGATAGTTTGTCCTTTGCCTCATTGAGTACAACTACTGCTCCTAAACGTTCTGAGGCATTTGCCTCACTCACCAGAACTCCAATTATAGCAATGAGCGCTGGTGTATTTACAAATTGCAGGAGATGTCCAATAGCTAAAATCTTATATTATAGGCAATTTATTCCCCCTTCCGGAGCTGTTGCCTTCCGGAGCTGTTGCCTGCGCACAGCGCTATAATAATCCGAATCGAATCTACCACCATAAGGCGCTTACGGCCTTTAACTTTCTTACCACCATCGCGCGCCGTAGACAGCTCCCTTTTTTCTGTTGTTTTGACTGCCATAGGAATCAGCGTTCGCAACGGTGGAGTCTTGATCCCTGTCTAGTTGTGTTCTTAATTTTTGGCGAACTTGAGCGTGAAGAAGTTGCCAGAAACCACGATGCTGCCATTTGGTGGAAGTACCGTATCCGCTCAGTAAATTGGGGTAAGAAGAAGAAAAAGTACAGCTAGTGTTGTAGAATATGACTTATGAGGCAAAAACTATCATCAGATCAATTAGTGGCCACATTACTGCAATCAATTGACCCGGGTTTGATTGCAGATTAAGGAGTACGTCAAACAGTAGAAATATTACTGAATCTGGTAGAGCAACTCAACTCAAAAGTCAAACAATTAGATGAAAATAACCGTCTCAAAGGTGAAATTGGCAAACCAGACATTAAAGCTAGTAAAAAGAGAAAATTTCAGAAAAACCACTCGTCAGAGAAAGAACGAAAAACTCCATGCATAACATAGTAAAACCAGTAAAAACGAAACAATAAAAGTAGACCGAGAAGAAATAGTATTCTATGATCGGCAGAAGCTACCAGCAGATGCAGAATTTAAAGGTTATGAAGAGGTAATTGTTCAAGACATTTTACTAACAACAGATAACGTATTGTTTCGCAAGGAAAAATATTATTCTCCGTCATTAGGTAAAACCGCAACAGCACCCTTACCAAAAGGTTATGAAGGAGAAATTTGGTCCAGGAATCAAAGCATTGGTCATGAGCCTGTACTATGGAGGAAACATGACCCAAGGAAAACTCCTAGAATTTTTATCAGATATTGGTATCTCAATGTCAGCAGGATACCTATCAAATTTATTAATCAAAAACCAATCAGGTTTTGAAGTAGAGTATAACGAAGTATATAGTGAAGGTTTAGCCAGTAGTCCTTGGCAGCACTTCGACCAAACAGGAGCCCGTGTTGGTGGAGTCAACCAGACAACAAATATCATCTGTAACCCTTTATATACAGTCTATATAATATCAAATCCGGTAGCATCGGAGTAATTAAACCTGAATTTTCGGCCACCAATGGTACTGGGTTATAGCCTTGATTGCAAATTGCT
>NZ_RCBY01000293.1 GCF_003838195.1 Okeania hirsuta | reverse complement strand
CTGGATATTCTTTAATATCACTCCCCACCGGACTATAAACAACCTCGACATGATTTGCAAGTTCAAACAACCATTCATCTAAGTCGAGAAACGACATATGACAACCAGAACATCCAGCCAACCAAACTGTAGCAAATTTTATTTTATTTGACATAATTAATACCTTCAATTAGGGAACAGGGAATAGGGAACAGGGAACAGGGAATATAAAAGCACTCAAATTTTCTGTTTCAAAGGAATAGTATTTGCTTGCGTGCTTGATTTTTATTAGGTTATCGCTACTTTTACAGCGCTAGGCAATTATCTGTTATCTGTAATTAATTGTGCGTTGCAACGCACCCTACTAAACTGTGGCAGACTTTATTTTTTTCGACATAATTAATACCTTTAATTAGGGAATAAGGAGTAGGGAATAGGGAATAGAGAATAGGGAACAGGGAATTTTATAAATTCAGTCTCTAACTATAATTTCAATAGTTGCTCTAAAACACCTTTTACTATCCACAATAAATAGATTAGCCAAAATAGAAATCAAACAAATTAACTTTAGACTTCAGACTTCAGACTTCAGACTTCATTTACCTTGTCCATTGTTTATTCTCCCTAGCATTGACCAAAAATTCCAACTTAGAGCGATCGCGCTCCATTTCAGCTACCGTTGCCCCCTTACGGAAAATTGCACCAGTGGGACAAGCATCCACACACTTACCACAAGCAGTACAAGCATCCACCTCTCCCCAAGGTTGATTCAAACCAGAAACAATATAACAAGCAGCACCACGACTTCCCACATCCCAAACGTGCGCTCCCTCTATTTCATCACAAACCCGCACACAGCGAGTACACAAAATACAACGATTATGATCTATACCAAACTGTTTGTGAGATAGATCCATTCCCCGATCTGGGAAACGATAGGGAAACCGAGTATGATCCATCCCCACCTCTACTGCCATATTTTGCAATTCGCAATTCCCATTCGCAACACAAACTGCACAAACATGGTTGCCCTCAGAAAATAACAACTCCACCAACATCCGTCGATATTCTTGCAATTTCTGAGTTTGAGTCTGAATTTCCATTCCCTCCGCAACTTGAGTTACGCAAGCAGGCAATAATTTTTTCACCCCAGAAATTTCTACCAGACACAACCGACAAGCACCAATATCCGTCACTCCCTCCAAATGACAGAGAGTGGGAATGTGAACTCCCGCTTCCTTAGCAGCTTCAAGAATAGTAGTTCCCTCCTCCACTGCAATTTGATTGCCATCAATAGTTAACGTTTTTACTGACATATTTTTTTTCTCCTAATATTATATTAAATCCGGTAGCATTGGTATAACTAGATTCATAGTGTGGAGACCCACCCCTAACCCCTCCCAGGAGGGGAAGATGAGGATATGGGGAGATTAAGAAAGTTTTGGCAATGGCGCTCGTGAAGATAACATTTTTTTAGAACGAACTAAGCTAATTTGATATTACACCTCTTCTAAAAGTAAAATTGCAGAGCTTTTCAACTGTTATAAACCACTTAAATATTTAGGGAGTTAACATTTTGGTTACTCTCTCATCCAAATGCTCTGTTAGTTGACTTCTCTAGCAAGGCGATCGCCATCTCCTACATTCTCCTGACTCCTAATATCATTTCAAGTTAATAGCGCACCTCCTTCTTCTCTCCTGACTCCTGACTCCTGACTCCTAAGTTAATACCTTACCATTGCTAGAAAACTCCGACTCCTGCAATAAATCTAGATACTCTTGCTTAAAATAGCGCAACGTACTCAAAACCGGATTAGGTGCAGTCATTCCCAAACCACACAAACTAGTATCCTTCACCACATAAGACAACTCCTCCAACCTTTCCAAATCTATAGAAGTCGCTTGTTTATTCAAAATCTTAGTCAACAAAGCATATAACTGCACCGTACCAGTGCGACAAGGAATACATTTTCCACAAGTTTCACCACGACAAAATTCCATGTAAAACTGCGCCACCTCAACCATACTAGTTTCCTTATCCATAATCACCATACCACCCGAACCCATCATGGAACCAACTTTGCTCAGAGAGTCATAGTCTACAGGAGTGTCAATCATGGAAACAGGAATACAGCCACCCGAAGGTCCCCCTGTTTGTACCGCTTTCACTTCCCCACCAGGAACACCACCTCCCATTTCCTCAACAATTTCCCGCAGAGTTATTCCCATCGGTACCTCAATTAAACCGTTATTTCTAACTTTACCTGTGAGAGCGAATATTTTTGTGCCTTTGCTATTTTTAGTGCCAATACTAGCGTACCACTCTGCACCTTTTTTCAGAATAGGAGCAATGTTGGCGAAAGTTTCCACGTTATTAATTAGAGTTGGATATCCCCAAAGTCCAGACTGAGCAGGATATGGCGGACGGGGTACGGGGTTGCCACGTTTGCCTTCCACTGATTGAATGAGGGCGGTTTCTTCCCCACAAACAAATGCACCAGCACCGATGCGGATATCAATTTTGAAGTCAAAAGGACAGTCGAATATTTGACTACCCAAGAGTCCGTATTTTTTTGCTTGTTGAATAGCTTTTTGTAACCGTTGGATGGCGAGGGGATACTCAGCACGAACGTAAATGAAACCGTGATTTGCTCCCACAGCATAACCAGCGATCGCCATTCCTTCCAATACTAAATGGGGGTCGCTTTCTAATACGCTCCGGTCCATAAATGCACCAGGGTCGCCTTCATCACCGTTGCAGATAATATATTTCTGACCTTCTGGCATTTTGGCAACGGTTGCCCATTTTAAACCAGTGGGATAACCGCCACCACCCCGACCGCGCAAACCACTACGAGTAATTTCGTCCACGACTTCACTGGGAGTCATTTCATGTAAAGCATGGTACAGAGATTGATATCCACCGACGGCGACATATTCTTCGATGCGTTCGGGATTAATTTTGCCTGTGTGTTCCCTGACGATGCGGAGTTGATGAGAAAAGAATGGGTGTTGGGAGTCGCCTTTAATGACTTCGGTGGTCCCCCCATTGAGTGCATCGATAATACTGGCAGCGTTTTCGGGTTCTACTTCTTCGTATAGGGTGTCGTCGGGGTCTATTTGTACCAGGGGACCGCGTCCACAAAATCCCATACAACCTACTCCTACTACTTCGACACGTTCTTCCAACCCTGCTGTTTTAACTGCATTTTTCATGTTTTTCATTACATCTACAGAATTAGCAGCTTGACAACCTGTAGATGTGCAGCAGTGAACTCGAATGCTTTTTTGTCTATTTTTTTCTGTTTCGGCAATGTCGAGCAAGTCTTGATAGTCCATCTATTATTCTCCATTTATAGCGATAAATATTGAGCGATCGGCAGTTATAGCGCTATGTGCAAGTCAATCAGAAGTCAAAAGTCAAAAGTCAAAAGTTAGAAATCAGAAGTCATCCCTGACTAACAGCGCAAGTCAGAAGTTAGAAATCAGAAATCAGAAGTCAGAAATCATCCCTGACTAACAGCGCAAGTCAGAAGTTAGAAGTAAGTCAAAAGTTAGAAATCAGAAGTAATCCCTGACTAACTTTGGGCATTTATAAATGTCCGCGCCCTATTTGTGTAGTGCTATAGCTTTTTTTTCTTTCCTTGAATTTGATTTTGATTTATAAATCAGTAAAAATAGATCGTTAAATAATTAAGTGAGATGGTTTTTCGGTGGTGGTGCATTGTAATGGTCGTGCGTTGCATTATTTTGCTTACGAGGTACGGCAGTGGGAGCATCTTGCTCCCGTACCAAGCATCCCTTGTTTCTTGTATACCATTACTATGCAGGACTACTGGTTTTTCTTAGTTTCCATCTTACCTAAATATTCTAACTTCACAACTGGATTCTTTCTCTAGCTTTAAATATTTCCACAATCAAAAAATATCAACTTTTAATCAGGTAAAACTTTACTTAAATATCTATGTTTACCCATGGAATTTTGACTGTTGATTTTTGGCTAAATTTACTCCTGCCAACCTTTAATTTTTTCCATAACTACTTCTGGAGTTTGTTTACCTGCGACGCTACCATCAAAAACCACTGCTGGCGCAATCCCACAAGCACCTAAACAACGAGCTGCCATCAGAGAAATTTGATCGTCTGCTGTTGTTTCTCCTACTTTTATATCTAATTCTTTTTCTAGTGCTTTAATTACTTCTCCACCACCTTTTACATAACAAGCAGTACCCATACATACCACACAAGTATGAGCACCATTAGGCTTAAGTGAAAAAATATGATAAAAAGTTGCTACTCCATAAACTCTACTCAATGGTAACTTTAAACCTCGTGCTATATACATCAAAACATCAGATTCTAAATAACCAAATACTGATTGTGCTTTATGCAATACTTCAATTAAAGAATCTTGACGATATTGATTCCGCTTCATTGTAATATCTAACTGTTTAAAGCGTTTATCGCCACTAGGATGACCCTTTTTTTGTTGTTGATAATCTTTGCTTTTAGTATCTTTCGTGGCAGTTTCCATTTCTATAATACTCCTCAACTTACTGCTCTTGGTATTTGCTTTTGATAGTAGTCGATATTTACTTAATATTTACTGCCTGCTTATTCAAGTTTTAATTTATTTATATTGTTACATATTACTATTTTTTTGAACCACTTGATTCACATTTTATTACATTTTTTTCATCTTGTTTAATAAACAACTTGTTTGTTGTTTAATTTGGCTTTAAGACTGAGCTTAAATCTTTAATAATTATTCAACAAAATCACTAAAATCAACTAAATTTTTAAATCATATAGAAAGGAACGATTTGGTGAGCAAATAGACTGATGATGAACGTTAGATAAGGAAATACTTTTCCCATTATTGCCTGTTATATGAAATCTGGTTGAACAACCTCACTTCAATTCAGTAGTCTGTTCTCTGTAGAGGATGCTAAACCCTTCAACGTTTTTAGTATTGCTATAAATTTCACTATTCCCTATCTGTCTAAATTGGAGCTATGTGCAATTAAACGGATTTGATATTCCCTATTCCCTGCCATAATACCAAATCTCAAAATTTTGCTACATTTAGCTAGGGAGAAAAGCAGTAAGTAGAGAGCAGGGAGAGATTTGCCATTGAAGTCAGAAGATGGTTTTTTCAACTCTGATTGAATACTTATAAATTAAATAGACATAAAAGTGGAAATTACACATTACACATATAAAGCATTTTTTGCGCTTTTTTTCAGAAAATTTCTTCCCTGTTGCTTCTCTTGATGCCTTTTCCTTTGCGTCTGTCGAACCCCGTGGGGTCGCACAACTGTTGCCTATTTCTGCAAAAAGTCTATTCTTTTTCGGAGATGTCTAATAAACACAAAGCAGGGAGATATGAAAAAAAACAAAGATATATTTCTCACACTGTGCGTATTGAAATACATCTCTAGTTTAAATCTCCTAAAATTATTTGTGGGGTATTATAACTGGTCCTGTCTTCTGACTCTCTTGTATAATTTTTGTAGAGTAAAGAATGGGTTAAAACATAGACTAACGATCGCTTTTAGACAGGGAAATGTTTTTCCCACTTTTGCCTTCTGGAGTCGTTCTCTAAATATAGAACAGATTCCTAGTAAATGAGGTACAGTCCTTAACTTGATAAATTCTCACCATTCAGAAAAACTGGTTGAAAAATCTTTGTTGCCGTACCTCATCAACTTGAAATACTGTGTATTATCGTCGCTACGTTTCCGTTGTGTTTTGAGCGTTAGGTCTTAAGTATTAGGGCATTGCTGAATTAAGGTATGAAAGTAGGTTTATAGGGAATAGGGAATTACGTTTCCATTGTGTTTTGAGCGTTAGGTCTTAAGTATTAGGGCATTGCTGAATTAAGGTATGAAAGTAGGTTTATAGGGAATAGGGAATTACGTTTCCATTGTGTTTTGAGCGTTAGGTCTTAAGTATTAGGTCATTGCTGAATTAAGGTATGAAAGTAGGTGTATAGGGAATAGGGAATAGGGAACACCGGATCTGGGAATTAATATTAACAAGTAGTTCAAACCATCCAAAATAAAAAATCCCAAATACAAAATTCTCAAATCATACCCAGAATCAGCAACGCCAGTATTAGGAAGAAAATTTTTCAGCACTATTCGGAGCAGTTGGGTTTTCAAACCCCACAGCTACCTGTAGAGTCTACAAACTTGTTAAGATTGATACACTCAATAAGATTGAACCATTAACCATTAACCTAAAACCTATAACATTCTTCAATTAGGAGATGATATTACTTCCTGAAATTTATCTTCCCAAGAACCTTCTAAACGCGGACCTTGAATTTGTACAACAGCAGAAGCTAGATAATTTCCCCAACGTGCAGCTTGAATAGGTGTGTAACCATGGGTAAGGCCAAATAACACACCTCCCGCAAAAGCGTCCCCCGCACCAACAGTATCGATCGCTTTCACAGGAAACCCTGGTACAGGAGTAATTTTTTGATCTTTGGCAACTAAACAACCTTCCTTACCATTAGTAATAAAAGCTGTTTCTACCAACTCCCCAATTTTAATAGCACATTCTTCTAAAGACTCAATTCCACAGAAACTACGAGCTTCATCAGCATTGCAAAATAATACATCACAATAATTTGACGCTACTTCGCGGAAGTCATCAGCAAACATATCTACTAAAAACTGGTCAGAGAAAGTAAAACACACTTTAACTTCTTGACGCTTAGAATCTTCCATTGCTTGAATACAAGCTTGCTTTGTATCCGGTCCAGTCCACAAATAACCTTCTATATAACTGTATTTACAACGCTTAATTTGTTCTGCATCAATATCATTAGCACTGAGACTCACAGATACTCCCAGATTAGTACACATGGTACGTTCGGCATCAGGAGTTGTCAGTACCACACAAGTACCAGTAGGTCCATTTTCTGTAGATGTAGGAACTACATTAAATTCAATTTTGGAGTCGAGCATATCTTGACGGTACAACTCACCATTAGGATCGTTGGCGACTTTGGCCACAAAAATACCCGTTCCTCCACTCTGAGCGATCGCTATCATGGTATTTGCTGCTGACCCTCCAGAACGCATTTGTAAGGGTATGTGTTCTAGGTCATGCAATATTCCTCCTTGTGTTGGAGCATCCATCAGAGTCATCCCGCTTTTTTGGAGAGAATGTTTAGTGATTAAGTCTTCTTCTACAAATGCTAGGATGTCTACTAAGGCGTTACCTACGCCAAATACGTCTAATTTTTGGGTATTTGCTGCTGTCATCTATTTTTCTATTTTTTGGCCACTTAGGCATAATATCATGTCTGGATAAAATGTATAATTTTGATTATGATGTCTGGTTGAATATTTATAAATTAAGTTAGTGGGGTAGTAGGGAGAATCAGGAGATTTGTCTTGTTATTGAGATAATAGGTTTTTTGATCACTAATTATCCTGATTTAATATAAGTACCATTAGGACAAAATACTTTAGTTCAAAGGGAACAGGAAGTAAAATGTCCTAACCTGCACTCATGTACCATAAATTATGAAATAGAAGAAGAGAAGATTTACTTAGTTTAGTCTCAAACTGGCCTTATACCTGGAATTATCATTTTCTTTGTGGGTTTAATACCCCACCGTCAACGGGGGTGTTCACGCATTA
>NZ_RCBY01000292.1 GCF_003838195.1 Okeania hirsuta | reverse complement strand
TAGACATCTCCAGAAAAGAGGGAACAGGGAACAGGGAACAGGGAACAGGGAACAGGGAGGAGTAATTGATAATTTCTAGATAATAATTGATTTTATTTTTAATTTTTGGAGATGTCCAATTTATAAGAAGGTCTGACGGTCAACAACAACGAGCATTTTTGGTACGGTCATTGATTAAGGAAGCCGATATTTTTTGTTTTGATGAACCGTTTGTTGGAGTTGACCAGAAGACTGAAAATATTATTTGTATCCATCTTGTTTTGGGATATATATTAATATGAACTCAACAGAAAATATCACCATTCAACATCTATCTGAGAAAGATATAAAGCTAATGCAAGACTTGCTCAATGTTTTTGGTGATGCGTTTGATGAAGTGGAAACTTATTGCAAAGTCAAACCTGAAACTGATTATCTTCGTAAGCTACTCAGCAGAGATTATTTTATCGTGTTGGTTGCATTAAAACATGGAGAGGTGGTGGGTGGTCTGGCAGCATATGAACTTCACAAATTTGAGCAAGAACGCAGCGAGATTTATATATATGATTTGGCGGTATCGACTGAACACCGTCGCCAAGGTATAGCAATGGCGCTCATTGACACACTCAAGAATATAGCTGTCGATCGGGGAGCTTATGTTATCTTTGTTCAAGCTGACTATGGTGACGATCCAGCAATAGAGTTATATAGAAAAGTTGGGGGTGTGCGGGAAGATGTCCTACACTTTGATATTGTAGTCAAACATGATGAGTAATTTTTTAGCTTCAAAAAGCGTAACACACCGAAAATTAAAATCTAGATGGTGCGTTACATTTCATTAATGCACCCTACTGGACTGACACAGCTGAAATTCAGCCCCAACTCAAGATATAGTAAGGAACGAGTTGGTGTTTGACTTATGTTGATGATGAATTTTAGACTAGGCAATGTTTTTCCCACTGTTGCCTGTTGCCTGTTGCCTGTTGCCTGCTATCTTGAAAAAGATTATTGAGCGATCGTTTTTGTAGAAATTCTGAGGTTTTTTATCATGCTAAATGTAACTATGTGATGAAATTCAAAGCGATCTACTGAAATATTTGCGTTTAGTCGAAGAGGGAAAAACTGTTGTAATTATTAGATATGAGCAAGCGAGCGCTGAAATTAGAACTATTGCCAATAGCAAGCAGTTACGACCATTTGGTTTATGCGCAGGTGAGTTTACTGTTCCGGATGATTTCGATGCTCCTTTGCCAGAAGATATACTTAATGCATTTGAGGGGAAATGAGAATTTTATTAGATACCCATATCTTTTTATGGTTCAGCAACGCAAGCTAATAAATTGCTGAACCGAAATCAACCGTGTTGAAAAATAAGTTGCAAGCAAGTATTAAAAATCATTTTCTTCATACTCAAAAGTAGAGTCAATAGTCTTTAGTGCTGGATAAAGACTTACAACTTCTTGGGTGATATGCCAATAATATCTATTTATAGAATAATCAATTATTTTCTCTGATATCAAAATACTAATAAAATATTGAAATAATGAAATACTGCGCGGAATTTGATTTGTTTTTGTTGATTGAATTTTCTGGATTACTGCTTTAACTTTTTCTTTAATTTGTTTTTCTTCAACTACATTGATTAACAGACGATATAAGTTATCGCAAAAACGACTCATATCTTTTGGTTTAAGCTCATCAGGTATTTTTTTATCTTGAAATAATTTATTGATTTCTTTTGCTAAATATTGTTTATTTTTGATTTCCAGGCAATTATTATCTTCAATAAAATCGGAAGTTTGTTCAAAAGCAAGTATTAACATATCTAATTGTTCAACCGTTGCTTTAATTTGTGCAGCTAAACGTAATTTTCTCCAATCAATTTCCGAATTTTTATAGACAAGATCGTGAGTTGAAACAGACCAGGCGTGTTCAAAAGCACTTTTGATTTGTATTTCAAATTTAATTTTATAAATACTTAATTGATTCTCTTGAATTATGTCATTATTGGTCTTAAGTTGAGCATAAATTCGAGTTGAATCAAACTTAAATGTATCTGGAGATTTTTTATTCTGTCCTCTTTTAACTGTATTGATAATTTCAAATGTACTTTGACAAAATTCTCTGACCTCTTGTTCATGAGATAGAGTGGGGATAATAATTGTACAAGCAAACAAGTCATCCAAATCTGACCATTTTTTAAATCTAATGATAAATCTAATATTTTGCCTATAGATTTAATAGTTTTGCGAAATTCGTCTTCTATTTCATCCTTTTCTTCCCATTCACTATCTCGATTAGTAAAAGCTCTATCAAGATAATCAGCACTATAAGATTTTGCACCCTCTTCTAAAAATAACAGTAGTTGTGCTACCATTTCAACATCTTTCATTTGTTTTCTGGGAGTAGAATGAAGGTTGGGAAAGTTTTTAATTTTTTCTTCTAAGTAATTAAACATCCAATTAGATAATTCCTCTGCAAGAGTAATAAAATCACCACTAAGTCTTGCATGACGAAGTTCTTGAGGAGTTAATTTAATCACATTACGATTAATCCGATCGAATATATTACTAATAACGTCTTCATCGGATGATGGTAAATATTCAATAGCAAATTGATACTTCCAAAAATCTTGTTTATCTTTAGTCTCTAAATCTTGAAAGTATTTACCGCGAAAGCGTTGAATAGACATTTTTTCAGAGACAGGAAATTCATTATTAACAAATTGAAACAGGGTAGATAATCTCTGTTTTCCATCAACTATGCTAACTTTTGAAACTCCTTCAGGACTGATTTCTTGATATATAAAAATTGCAGGTGCTGGATATTCATGTAATACTGTATCAATAAAGTAATCCTTATAATCTTGATTCCAAACACTACGTCTTTGGTATGATGGATCTAAATCAAGAAGTTCTCTTTGATATAAATCCCAAAACCAGGAAATAGTTTGAAAGTTGATTGTTCTTTTCATGTTATTTTATTTGTAGGATTGATTCTTATATTACTATCTAATATTTATTATGTCACTTTGAGAATATTGTACTATGGAAGATGATTCAATCTCAATCAAATTTATCCTATATCAAGGAAAATATTAACTACAAACACTCAATCAACCCAGTTGGTGAGTATAATCAGTGTTAATTGTGTTTTACATACTTTGAACTATTAAATTCTTAAATAACTAATGCCAGCTAGAGATATTTATCATAATACGGTTGTTGAAGCATTAAAAACAGATGGTTGGACAATTACCCAGGACCCTCTATATTTAGGTTATGGAGGTAAACATTTTTATGTTGATTTGGGTGCATAAAAAACAGCGATCACTGCTGAAAAACAAGGTAAAAAAATTGCTGTATAAATCAAAATTTTTATTAGTATTTCTCCCATAAAGGATTTACAAATAGCAGTGGGGCAATATGAAATTTATCGGACTGTATTATCGGAACTATAACCAGAATGTTTACTTTATCTTGCCGTTAATCAACAAGCTTATGAAAATATCTTCCAAGATAAATTAGGTCAATTAATTATTAATAAAATACAACTGCGTCTAATAATTTGTGATGAAAAAATTGGGAGAATAGTTAAATGGATAACTTAGATAACTATCGTGAAATTATTAAGAAAATAATCTACGAATATGGCACCCATAAACCTGCTAATGGTCAAATAGATGTCGAAATTGTAATTGACACATAACGAGACCATTATCAAGTAATTCGTATGGGTTGGGATGATATACGTCGAGTTTGTAGTTCCGTAGTTCATATTGATATTATTAATGATAAAATTTGGATTCAATATGATGGTTGTTCTCAACCTGTTGCTGAAGCACTTTTAGAAGCAGGAATAACCAAAGATATGATAGTTTTAGGTTTTCATCCAGAGGAAGTGCGTCAATATACAGGTTTTGCAATTTCTTAAAATTAGAGTAAATTCCAAACATAAGAAGTACAGATATTAATAATTAGACATCTCCAAAAATCAAAAATCAAGTCAATTATCAAGTATAAACCCTCAATTCTTTCCCCCTACTCCCTACTCCCTACTCCCTACTCCCTACTCCCTACTTCCTACTCATTACTCATTGCTCATTACTCATTACTCATTACTCCCTCTTTTCTGGAGATGTCTATTAAATATTCCGAGTGCGAGCATCTTGCTCGCGATGGTTCTACCTCACCAAGTCGTAACTATATCTCACCAAGGTAAAATCTACTGTAATTAAAAATTTATGTAAATTTTAGTAGTTTATTTTTACTTGAAAAATGTGAATTGATATAAATTTTTACCGAAAAATTTTGGTTTAAAGCCTCCCCTTGGATAGGGGATAATAAATAAAAATTTTCATAATTAGTCAATCCTCTTCTTTTCAAGGAGAGGTAATTATTAATTATTAATTATTAATTATTCATTATTAATTGTTGAATTATAGCGTTTCCCGTTGTTATGAGGTACATCTACGCAGGCAAGATCCCCCCACTAAATAATTTTCATTATTTGCCCGAAATATACTATAATTATCTCCAAGATTTTGAACTTAAAACTTAATTATTGGCTATAAAATCACAATAATCAAACAGACAAAAAAGGAAAAATAAATACTAATGTTAGAAACATTACTAGAGCCACTACAATATAGTTTTATGCAGCGATCGCTCTTAGTTGCCATAATAGTTGGGATTATCTGTGCGGTAGTAGGTAGTTATTTAATGGTACAAAGATTAGCTCTATTGGGAGATGCCATTAGTCACTCAGTATTGCCGGGATTAGCTGTTGCTTTTTTAGTAGGGGCAAATATTTTTATTGGAGCATTTATTGCCGGAGTAATTAGTACTATTTTAATTAATTTAATTAGGACGCGATCGCCAATCAAAGAAGATGCAGCAATGGGGATAGTTTTTTCTGCCTTCTTTGCATTAGGAATCACATTAATTACAATTATTCAGAAAGACAATAAAATTGACCTAAATCATTTTTTATTTGGTAATATTCTCGGCGTAACTATTGGAGATGTGAGAGATACATTAATTATCGCTGCGATTGTTTTATTAGTAGTAGTATTGTTGTATAAAGAACTATTATTTTACACATTTGACCCCCTCGGCGCTCAAGCAGTAGGTTTACCTGTAAATTTATTAAGCTTGGGGCTAATGATGTTAATTGGTTTGACAATTGTAGCCAGTCTTAAAGCAGTGGGAGTAGTGTTAGTTTTGTCTTTATTAATTACACCAGCAGCTACAGCTTATCTATTAGTTAAAAGATTGTATCAAGTAATGATTTGGGGGGTAGGAATAGGGGTTTTATCGAGTATTAGTGGAATGTATATTAGCTACTTCTATAATTTGCCATCTGGTCCAGCAATTGTATTAGTATCATTTGGGTTATTTATATTAGCTTTTTTGTTCAGTCCTACTCAAGGAATTTTAACTTATCCAACATCAATTTCTAGTCAACCCTCTATTTGGCGGGAGTTGAAAAATTTAATTAAGTAAATTTGATTTCTCCTATAGCAAGGAACGAGTTGGTTAGGACATAGATTAATGATGAACTTTAGACACAGAAATACTTTTCCCACTATTGCCTCTCTTAGTCCGCTACTAGGTGCCTCTGTCGGCGACACGGGGTCGCACCGCTTTTGCCTGTTCCCTGCTATAACTACTGACTACTAAAAACATCTTAAGTATTTGTAGCAAACATTTATAAAAATGATATTATTCATAACATTTATTAGTGGCATTTTTATGGGAATGACCACAGCACCAGTAAACGCATGGTTTCTCGGATGGGTAGCTCTAGCTCCTCTGTGGGTGTTAGTAATTCAACAAGAAAAATACTTTGATAAATTTTTATTAGGTTTAGTTTGGGGAATAGGTTATCACGGTGTAGCTTTATTTTGGATAACCGGAATTCATCCCATGACCTGGTTAGGAGTTCCTTGGTTAGCTAGTTTAGCGATCGCTATATTTTGTTGGATTTTTATCACTCTTTGGGGAGCAATTTTAGTTGCTATTTGGGCTTATTTATTTGGGGTTTTAACTCCTACATCTTTCTCAGAGAAAATATTCTCATTCGCCAGAGTTTTGTTAGGTATAACTTTATGGTGTTGTTTAGAGAAAATCTGGAGTTTAGGAAGTCTTTGGTGGACTTCTTTATCTTTGACTCAGAGCAACTATAATTTAGTAATTTTACACCTTAGTCAATTATCAGGACCAATTACAGTTACGGCAGCTATTATTACAGTAAATGCTTTAATTGGGGAAGGCTTCATCAAAGCAAAATTGCAGGAAAAAAAAGTTGATTTTCGTTTCTCCCTTTCTCCTTCTTTCTTCTTACTTCCAATTACAACTTTTCTATTTTTCCACATAGTAGGGTTTAGTCTATATAATATTCCTTTAAATCCCGATTCAGAAACAGCATTAAAAGTGGGAATTATTCAAGGTAATATTCCTAATGAAATTAAGTTCAATTCTACAGGTTGGTATCGTGCCCTGGAAGGTTATACCACAGGATATAAAAAATTAGCAGACCAAAGCGTTGATGCTGTATTAACACCAGAAACAGCTTTACCTTTTTTGTGGACAAATCAAAATAATCGTAGATTCCTTTCTTTTTATCAAGCAATTTTAGACAAAGAAGTAGTAGCTTGGGTCGGTGGTTATGGCAAACAAGATAATAATCTGACTAACAGTTTATTTACTATAGATAATACAGGAGAAATTTTTAGTCGTTATGACAAAATTAAATTAGTACCTTTAGGAGAATTTATTCCTTTCAATGAAATTTTAGGAAAACTAATAGATAGACTCTCACCTTTAGACGCTCATTTAGTACCTGGAAAAACAGACCAAATATTTGAGACACCCTTTGGCAAAGCAATAGTTGGAATTTGTTATGACTCAGCTTTTTCCCAAGTATTTCAAAGACAAACCGCAGCAGGAGGAGAATTTATTTTAACAGCAGCTAATAACGCCCATTATAGTCCCACAATGCCAGCTCAACATCATGCTCAAGATGTAATGCGGGCAATTGAAACTGATAGATGGGCGGTACGAGCAACTAATACAGGTTATTCTGGAATTGTAGATCCTCACGGTAGAACAATTTGGCTATCTGGAATTAATACTTATGAAACTTATTCAACCACAATTTATCGGCGAAATACCCAAACTTTATATGTAAAATTGGGTGATTGGTTAACACCATTATTAGTGATGGGAGGAATTTTAATAAAAATAATTATCTGGTCAAAAATATAGCAGAAGTAAGAAGGAAGAAGACATTTAGTTATCTAGAAGAGAAGGAGGAAGGTTGATTATTGATATTCCGTTGTTTTAGATATTCTATAAGTCAAGAGCAGTAATGGCAGTTGCTACAAAACAATAATTAATCAAAACAAATGAATAAAAAATTGTTGATATATATATTTTAACAAGTAGGTATTGATGCTTTAGCAGCAGGTAAACCACCTGATATTTTTTTCTCTAAAAAAGCAGAACATACTTTAATTCCTCAATGGGCATCAGAAGGAAAATTAGTAGATGTTTCAGATCTAATTAAACCTATAAAAAATTTCTACAGCGATAGTGCTTTTAAATCTGCTTATTTGTGCAATATATTATGCTGTACCATTGAAGAAGGAGACAGGAGACAGCTATACTGGAGACAGGAGGAAAATTACATGGGGAT
>NZ_RCBY01000291.1 GCF_003838195.1 Okeania hirsuta | reverse complement strand
CGGAATCTCTTGCACCAGTTCTGCCAATACGGACTTAGGGATGGTCATCTGGCGGTTAATCTTTACCCTACTGCACTACTAATATTAAATATACATTGTTAGTGTGAACACTGCAGAGGCTTTTATTCTTTAGTTTTGTCTGATCCCTGATTTATAGCCGGGTATTTAGTATAAGTATAAATTATTTTATCTCAAATATTTGGCATTTTAAAGTTATAAAAATAACTTGCTATTATCAGTTTTTTTGAAACAAAGCAATAGCAAGTTTTTAAGTTTTTATCAATTTTCTGCTACAGCAATTATGAATTTGATTGTACAGAAAATACCTGATAATTAGAGAATTAAGGACTTTAGACTTTTTATGTATATCTTTTGACATCCTCCCCGGCCTAAAGGCACGGGAATTCCTACTGAGCCGTAGCTCCTCGGCGGGTTGACGCTTCACAGGGTGCTGCTTCCTTGGCGGTAGTCTAACGCTTCCCTCCACGTCCGTTTAGAGTTTCCGAGTGCCCCCCGGCAACTAATAACACTATATCATATATTCAATTGACTTACAAATCAAATAAAAAGTCGCCCTACAAGGGCGAGGCTTTAAACCCAATTTTTCGGTAATTTTTACAAATCTTACATTATTTGTTGTCGTCTTTATTTATCCTTCTCCTCTCTAGTTTCACTACTAGATCCAAGCTCAGAATTATAAATAGCATCCAACTGTTGACGAGCTTCTTGTACATTAACGGAACGCATCACCAACAAAGGTTCATCAATAAAATTCCCAGATTCATCTAATAGTTCCGGATGTGGAATTCTACGAGACTTAGAATAAGAATCACCAGAAGACCATTCTCGGTTTGAGGGTAAAGATTGAGACTCAAGGCCCACAGTTAATAGACTACGGATTAAATTACGAACAGCCAAAACGGCAACAGTAGTAAAGGCTAGGATATAAAGCAAATGTAACATGGTTTTCTCCAGGGCCATATAGGCACTCAGCAAATTTTAAAAAAGTTTAAACAGTTTTTCTTATTTTATATCTACTTAACTCTGGATGAGTTTTATCCCCATAAATTATCTGGGTCAGTCATCATCAATTTCCAGAGAAGATAGTGCTTTTAGCGTAAATTAATAGTTATAAATTCCAAAACTGTTATATTTAAAAGTTAACTAAATTTTATTTTTTAATTTATTGCTTGATACTTAAGTTTGAGCGTAATGAGCAATTCTATCTAGATTGTTCTTTGCGAAATCGCATTGAAACTTGCCAGCATTCCGTTAGTAAGTGATGCCAGGGCATAAGCACTGTAGTTTCTACCCCAACTTGACCTTCAGTTGCATTAAAAAGAGTTTGTGCTGTACTCACTTCCTGTTGAGCTTGCTTAACTCTGTTAAGTAGGTCGAATTGTTCAGTGCTACTAAGAAAAGGAATTTTTTCTCTCTCCAATAACTGACGGGAACGCTCAAACCAATACTGAAAATCCTCTAACAAGGGTTTCAGTACTGCTTTAAGTAAATTTGCTTCGGGCAGTCTTGGATTTAGCATTTTTCTAAATTAATTTCTTATTATAGATTTTATCTTAACACTCTTTACACTTTTTAACATTTTACTTAATAAATGTTTTCTCAGGGAGCTTGAGATTTGAAAACTAAAGGAGTAAGCATTTTAGAGCCAAAGCCAGTCACCTTTGATACTTATTTTATACCAAAAATATGATTAATTTATACAGATTAAAAGTACAAAAAATGCTAAGGCTGACAAAAATTATTAGACATCTCCAGAAAAGAGGGAACAGAAAAGAGGGAACAGGGAACAGGGAGAAATAATTGATTTGATTTTTGATTTTTGGAGATGTCTATAAGTAATAACAAGTGCGAAAAAAGAATATTACAAATAATTTGAGTGAATCAAGAGATATTTACCGCTCAACTAAACTTACTCAAACTTACTCAAAAGCCTGAAAGCTTAGTTGAACGCAAGTGGATCGACCACTACAGGGTTAAACGGCAAACCCCAAGAAATACTTAAAGACTATTCCTCCTGACTCTTGGCGAAACTGGAAGTATAGCAATGTGCGCTGGGATATTTACAAATTGCAGGAAGTGTCCAATAGCTATAAAGTCTTATATGATTCCTACGGAATGCTTGCGCAAACAGCTTTTTATTCCCCCTTCCGGAGCTGTTGCCTATTGCCTGTTGCCTGCGCGCAGCGCTATATTTGTAGCATTTTTAAAATTGGTCTTTCTTTCCTCGTAAACGGGCAAAAGTTTGTACTGGATCTTGGCTTTTAACCGCTAACTGTAGATTAGGTTGATCCCAACGCAGAAAAGGATTTGTGCATTTTTCTACACCAATCATTGATGGCACAGTAGCCTCATTCCGACTGCGTGCTGCCTTAACTTCAGCTAAACGAGCTTGTAGGTCCAAATTTTGCTCATCGACTGTTATAGCAAACTGCAAATTCTTCAAAGTGTACTCATGGGCACACCATATTCGTGTCCTGTCAGGCAAATTACGCAATTTGCTCAAAGACTGTACCATCTGGGCTGGTGTTCCTTCAAATAAGCGGCCACAACCACCAGCAAATAAAGTATCACCACAAAATAATTCCCCCGGTTCTCCAGCAACTAGAGGAGGAAAGTAATAAGCAATATGGCCACTTGTATGACCAGGTACAAATAAAATCTCTCCTTCTCGGTCAGAAAATTGGACTCGATCGCCTTCCTGTAAAAATACCTTTTGTCCAGGAATTCTACCTCGGTCTTCAACTCCGGCATACACTGTGAGTTGAGGAAACTTCTGAATTAACTTTTGATTAGCTCCTACATGGTCTGAATGGTGGTGAGTGTTGAAAATAGCTACCAACTGAGCACCCAATGATTCTAGTTTTTCGGTCACTGGCCTAACTTCTGCTGGATCGACTACAGCCGCAATCTTTTGATTTGGGTCATGTAGTAAAAAGATATAGTTGTCTGAAAGTGCTGGCAGTCGATAAATCTTCATAGAAACTAAATTAATGTTTTATATACAAAATTTTCACTTAGGGATATTATTGCCCTCTTAACTATTAAAATAACTTAGGAATGAGAACAAAGGTAATATTTATTTCTGAGACTACTTTGATCGGGTATATTACTGAACATATAATCAATATCAAAAGTTATATAGAGGATATCAAAGATTATGTTATGGAGTGAGCAAAATAAACCAAATGTGACAATTAATCAAATGGTGAACCGAGTTATTACATCAGGCAAACTTAGTCGCCGGGAACACCTACAACTTACTTCGGCAATATTATGTGGTAAAAACATAACAGATGAAGAACAACATCAAATTAATCAGATATTTGACTTTCTTCAAATTCGTAAAATTAAGTTAGTTGATGATAATTATTATTCATAGATATTTAAGAGTAAAAAATATTAGTAAATACTTGATAGCGTTTATTTCTTGGATTAAGTACAAAATTTAAAATTATAGGGAATAGACAACATGAAAAAGAAAATATAATGTATCAAAAAATGTAGCTATACTTAGGACATAAAATTATTCATATTCTTTGGTTTTTCCTGCGGAGTGCTACGCAAACAACTATTTCATAAGTCTTAGCAATAATTGTGAATGAGATATTTTACCTGCATTCAAATATTATATTTTTTTGAAATTAAAAATAGTCTCAATATTGCATTAATAGCTAAAGAAAGATATACACTGGCAAATTAAATTAATAAAGTACAGTAAGTAATAATTGGCAACTTGATATACAGCATATTTCATATCAGTGAGGTACATCTGTGGTGGGTAAGATGCCCTACCATGGTGGGCAAGATGCCCGCATTGGATCTTTAAAATTTGCACCTCATATACTACTGAATCTGCTGTAAATATAAACCTGACTATATTCTGATTTCTGTTAAACCCACAATTAACTAATACCTCAGATAGAGAAAATTGATAATGAGTGCAACTAAACCAAATTCATTACTAACAGTACCAACAGGTTTATTACAAGTTCCTGCTGTAGTAAAAAATACGATAAAACCAGATAGTCCAGAAATCAAACTTTCTCTGGTTATTCCCACATTTCAAGAAAGTCAAAATATCCCAAAGATTGTTCAAAGACTAACTCAGTTACTAGATACTCAAATTCCCGATGCTTATGAATTAATTGTGGTAGATGACAATAGTCCCGACTTAACTTGGGAGACGGCTCAGAATATGACACCAGAATATCCTCAACTCCAGGTAATGCGTAGGGAAAAAGAAAGAGGACTTTCCACTGCAGTCATTCGTGGTTGGCAAGTAGCAAAAGGAGAAATATTGGGAGTAATAGATGCAGACTTACAACATCCTCCAGAAACTCTCTTAAAACTATTGATAAAAATGGAGCAAGGTGCTGACTTAGCAGTGGCTAGTCGTCACTTTGAGGAAGGAGGTGTCAGTGAGTGGAATATTATTAGAAGATTATTGTCTCGTGGCGCTCAAGTTTTGGGATTAATTATTTTACCTGGAGTCGTAGGGAGAGTCTCAGATCCCATGAGTGGCTATTTTATGGTCCGCCGAAAGGCGATCGCAGAAAAAATTCTTAGGCCAGTAGGGTACAAAATTTTGATTGAAGTTTTGGGCCGAGGCAGTATTTGTTGGGTGGGAGAAGTGGGGTATGTATTTAATGAACGTTTAGAAGGGGAAAGTAAAGTTACCTGGAAACAATATATAGAATATTTACACCACCTACTAAATTTAAGGTTGGCTAGATGGCCTAGTCGATTTATCTGTTTCGGTACAGTTGGTTTTATTGTTTTTAATATATTCTCGCTGTGAACCATATTAGTCTAAGACCAAATATCACGCATTTTTGTTACATTTTCTTGAAAGCAAAGAGTAGGGAGTAGGTAAATAACGAATCAGATATATTTACTTCATACAAATAATTGCTAAAAACATTACTGAACGTGACTTATTACTTAATAACTGAAGTATTCAATAACCATGGGATGATTTTTAGGAATTGTTATCAGACTACTTCAAAAATTAATAATTAGGGTTTGCTGAAAAGTATTTTAGTAGGGGTAGGAGACAGGAGACAGGAGACAGGAGACAGGAGAAATGGGAATGAGCGAGGAAGTAGGAGTAGGAGTAAGAATTGTAAGAATGATTTTTCTGCCCAACTATGCGCCTAAAATACTAACTTTTTGAGCGTTTTAGACTGAAACAGGCGCACTTTTTTCGTTCCCAAAAAGGCACTTGTCTTTATATGTCAATGCTTTTATATTTAATCAGCAAGCCCTAATTAATTATTAACAATGACCTTTACTTGAAAAGAATGAGGATTGATGAAAAGGAAAAATTTTTCTTGTTTGGTGCTTGTAGGGCGACAGTCCGTGGCGCAGTCAATCAGATACTTTAAACCTTAATTATTAGGTAACATATATATATAAGTTAGAACTTACGCATTGCATTTTTTAGTTATGAACATTGTATTTAGTATAGCACTATAGTTTAACTAAATTTATGTAATGTTTTTGCGTAAGTTCTATAAGTAAAAGAAATTTATAAATTATTCATACTCCTTGTTGCCTCCCTTGATTACTAACAGACTTTAAAACAGATGTAGTATAAGTAGTTTTTCATCCCTGAAAGACAGGGCATTCAAATTCCCAATTACTCTTGGGCAATGATTTTTGGTAGTCCCACCATACCACATAAGACTTTTCTTCTAAGTCTTTAATTTGATCAATAGATACCAACATTGAATCACTCAAACGCACTACCATCTCTCCATTCAAAAGCGCCTGTCGCCATTGTTTTCCTGTCTTCCAAGCATAATATTTGACTCCACTCCAACGAGGATTAACTGGGTATCCGGCAAACCCAGAACGCAATGCAGGAATATAAGCGCTTCTGAGTTGAGTATGAACCAATATTCCTTCCTCTAGTTTAACTACTTTCAGATTTTGATGATCTTGCTTAAACACGGGACTCACCTCCTGCTTGAGAATATGCTTAATTTTTCTTAACTTATCAGACTACAGCCATTATATCACTGAGAATTTCAGATTTTTGATATTGAGGAAAATCTATCTACACAACTATACAAGTAATAATAATTTCCCACTTTCTCAGCCTTAGCATTTTTTGATTGAATAGTATTACACAAATTTAACTCTTATAGATGTAAATTTCATTCACCTTGATACTAATTCAGGAAAATAATGCCTCAATTTATCAGGGGGGATTGTTTATCTTTTTCTTTTAAGTTGAATAAACCGCCGTATAGACGGTGTTTACAATTGGTTGGGGTTTGAGTCCCCATCCACTTTTTCCTTTTTCCTTTTTCCTTCTTCAAGAAGTTAAGTGGCGATCGTCCACTCCTACGAAACAAAATAAATTTTTTATATTAGTCAGGAAAAAATAGTGATAGTATCATCAATAACTAGCAATAATTCACAGATTTGCGATTGAATATTAGGGAAAGATATGATTAATCAAAAATGGATTCAAGATCAGATTAAGCTACTAAGTAGGAATGTAACTCAATCTTTATTTTCCACTGTAGAGAAGTTAAATTTAACTATTATACATTTGTACAAAAATTGCTTTTTAATTAATTTTTTACCAAAGTGGATAAGTAAACTTGTATACCTTTCACTAATATTTATCGTCAGTTTAGGTTTGACTGCTGCAGCTATTAAATCTCCGACTGTCAAAATTCCGATTTTTGGTTTCCATGACATTATTGATTTACAGAATAAAGCTGATTTACCACCATATCGCCCTCTTTATGGTATGGATTATACTAAGCAAGATTTAGAAAAGTTTGTAGAGTATTTAGTACAGAAAAATTACTGGTTTTTATCCTCTCAAGATTTATTCGTATATTTTATTAATAAATCTCAACCTATACCAAGTAAACATATAGGTCAAAAACCTGTAATGCTTACTTTTGATGATGGCTATGAAGGAGTGCATAAAAATGGAATGCCCATCTTAGAAAGGATGGAAGAAAAATATGGTGAAAAAGTAAGATTTGTTCTGTTTATTAATCCTAAAACTCTGGGAGTTAATAATGGAAAAGATTTACCACATCTTAGTTGTCAAAATTTAATAGAAGGATATCAGAAAGATTTTTATGATATTCAATCTCATGGATTTACTCATAAAAATTTAACAAAAATTAGCTCCAAGGAATTAGAAGTAGAACTATATTTTGCGAAGTTAGCTTTGAGAAAATGTACTAATGATTTAGATAGGAATAAAATTGTCGCTGCTCATATTGCTTATCCCTATGGTGCCATCAATACAAAGGTGGAAAAAAAGTTACCTAAATATCATCTAACTGGATTTATTTATGATGATAATTTTTTGAAAGTAAATTATCTGAAAAATAAGTTCCGCATTTCTCGAATTACAGTTGGTAGTCGCACATCTCCTTATAAGTTAATCCGGTTAGCAACTCGAGCTTCAACACTCAAAAAAATTCGTAAGTTGAAAAAATAAAAATCAAGCTATTCTAGCACAAGGAAGAAGGAAAAAGGAAGAGGCAGGAAGGCTTAATATCAAGTCTCATTAAGGTGTTTGCTAATAGCAGCCCAGTTAATGTTAATTATTCTTATGTTTACTTCTCTGTACAAGCACCTGGGGAGTATGCGCAAGCAAACGGCCTTTTGCCCCATCTCCCCATCTCCCCATCTCCCCATCTCCCCATCTCCCCATCTCCCCATC
>NZ_RCBY01000290.1 GCF_003838195.1 Okeania hirsuta | reverse complement strand
TAATTATTAATTATTAATTATTAATTATTAATTATTAATTATTAATTATTAATTAAAGTACAGTTATTTACTTTTGTTGTACTACTTAAGAGAGATCATAATCTAGATAGACTAAAAAATCAACTATTTGAGTTTACTAATTTATCTGGTAGTCCTGCATAGTAATGGTAAAGATATATATTTTTTAATTTCTCCTACACTCCCCACATTCCCCTCCTGGGAGGGGTTAGGCGTGGGTTCCCACACTCCCAAAACTCTCTCTAGCATTACTATACACCACCACCATTCATCTATGGAGTTTCCTTATTTTTCAAAGCCTTACCAATATACATAATTGACATATCATCATTAATATTAATTTGAAAAGAGCCAGTTTTTCGATATAACTGATAGTTAATAAAATTTGTTTTCCAGACTTGAATTAACTTCCGAATAAATATTTGTAACGACTTATCAAACTTGAGATTTTTTCTTAAAGTATTCAACTCTCCCAAGACAAAACCTATTTCTCCAAACAAATCAAAACCTTTCATTTCAACTTCAACAAAATCCAAAGATAACATCAACTCTTTCAACTCTTCTGGCAGAATAAATTTATCCCAATTATGAACCCCCTGGGGAATTAATCGTAATAAATTTTCCATCAACCAAATCATCATAAATCGAGATTGAAAATTACGATTTATCGTGTCATATAAAAAAATACCACCAGGTTTCAACACTCTATATATTTCTGAAACAACTTGACGATAATCAGAAACGTGTTCCAAAACATCCACACAAATAACAACATCAAAAGTATTATTTTCATAAGGCAAACTTTCAGCAATCCCAATTTTATAGTTAATATCCAGACTATTTTCACCGCTATGTTTTTGAGCAACTTCTATACATTTTGCCGACGAGTCAATACCATAAATTATTGCACCTCTCTTGGCCATAAATTCACAAGAAAAACCACCCCCACAACCCACATCCAAAACCTTTAATCCTTGCCAATGAGGAACATATCTATCGAAAAATTTAAACCTTGGTTGATTAAGATAATAAAGTGCATAAATTTTGGCATTTTTATCCCACCATTGATTAGCACTTAAGTCATAAAACTCTAGGTCATTTTTTTTCATTGTTATTAGGCATATTCAGAAAATAGGGATTAGGGAGTAGGGGAAAATTTTTGATTTATATAGTGCGATAATTAATTTAATTTTTTATTATCACCAGATGTCTCTTATATTTATTCATTAATTTTCAGAAAGAATTAATAAAAATTAGGAAAGCGATCGCTACACCTCTTCAGATCAATAATATATCTAACTTAACCTCGCCGTACATTCTAGAATTAACCTTTGATTTTCAATAGCATAAGGCTGAACTTCTAAAGCCTTTTTAAAAGCTAAAATAGCTTCTCGATATTTTAGCTTTTAAAAAGGCTTTAGAAGTTCAACCTTTGATTTTCAATAGCATAAGGCTGAACTTCTAAAGCCTTTTTAAAAGCTAAAATAGCTTCTCGATATTTTCCCAATGCAGCATAACATAATCCTAAACCATGCAAAGCACCAAAATGAAAAGGAATAATTTTCACTACCATCTCACAATCTTTTATCGCCTTTCTATACTCTCCTAAAGTGTAATAAAGAACCGCTCTTCGATTCCAAGCTTCTGCAAAATCAGGTAAATCTTCAACTAATTTATTCAAAACTGCTTCTGCCTTAGCAACTTCTCCAACTTGCAGCAAATTTTCTGAGCTTCTAATTGCTTCTAAACCAGCAACACCTTTTTGTTCAAACCAAATCCGCCATAACTCACCCGTAGCTTTATTTCTAATTAATTCATCAGGATTTTTCAAGTCTTCTAGTAATTCTCTAATTGATGATTTATCCATAATATTAATAATCTTAATAATTGCTAATTGGCAAGGTTATCAAACAGTTTAATTCCTTGATGGAATAGCTATGAATGTAGAACTCGTATATGGAATTACTAATACCGTTTCACTAAAGTCAAAAGTCAAAAGCGAGTGCTAATTGGCGAGATTTCCTCAGAATTTAAGACGCACTCAAGACAGTCATAAGTCAAAAGTAAGATTTTAAGTACTTAAAATCTCTACTCTACAGTAATTTTAGTTTATTATTTGACTTAATTAGTTACCAACTATTTGTGACATTTTTTAAGTGAAATGGTATAACTACTAAATCTTATCATAATTTATCAAAATAATTGGGTTGCGTAACCCCGCCTTTTAAGGCGAAATATTTTTGGAGGCTTGCTCAAATCCCCGTTACAAAAACAACTTCTGACTTCTGACTTCTGACTTCTGACTTCTTTAAATACTTGCTATAATCTGACTTTTGATTGTACTGTTAGTTTACTTGACGTAGGTATTTCAGCTATATACTTACCACTTGTTCTATCCTAGAGAATTAAACTCCTTCTGACTTCTGACTTCTGACTTTTTACTTCTTACCGAGAAATTGTGGGTATGTGCCTCCCCTTTTAAGGGGAAAAAAGAAAAAAAAATTTTACTTTTAGTCAATCCTATCCGTTTTCAAGGAGAGGTAATAATTAATAATTAATTATTAATTGTTGAATTCTTCCTTCTTACTTAATTTATGCCCAATATTTCTATCATTATTCCTACCTTTAATGAAGCAGCTTATTTATCGCGTACCCTCAATAATCTTTCTGTACTTACTCCTCCAGCAAAAGAAATATTAGTAGTAGATAGTTACAGCGAAGACGATACAGTTTCTATTGCTCTCTCCTTTGGAGTTTCTGTCATTTATTCTCCTCAACGCGGACGTTCTATTCAAATGAATTTAGGTGCCCAAAAAGCAACAGGAGAAATTCTCTGTTTTCTTCACGCTGATACTATAGTGCCTAATGACTTGATTTCTATAATTTCCCAAACTTTGGCAAATCCAAATATTGTTTGTGGTGGATTTATTTCTATTATGTGTAATGCCAAAACTACTCGCTGGAGTATTGCCTTACATAACTATCTCAAAACTTTTTATGCTCCCCTAATTTTTCGCCCTCATCTATTTTTTAAAGGTTTGCGGATTTTGTTTGGAGACCAAGTAATTTTCTGTCGTCGTACAGATTTCTGGAAAGTTGATGGTTTTAATATTAATCTACCAATTATGGAAGATGCTGACTTATGTCTCAAGTTAGTTAAACATGGACGAATTTCTTTAGTAAATCGCTTTGTATATACTAGCGATCGCCGTGTAGCTAAGTGGGGAATTTTCAAAGCAAATTTTATCTATTTATTTATTGGTTTTTTATGGGGTTTTGGTGTCTCACCAACTTTTCTGAAACGTTTCTATCAAGATATTCGTTAAGAGACTGTTTATCAAAAAATACCGACCACATTACTGCGATCGGCTTCTTTGACTCTTTATTCTTCTTTGGTATTTGCTTTTAATTCCGCCTTCATCAACTCCAAAGCTTCAATCTCTTTAGCACATTTGACTATTTGTTCGTTGTACCAAGTAAAACAATTTTCAGCTTCTCTTTTCCTATCTTCCCAGGAGTTGATTAGGCGATCGAGAATTTTCCCAATTGTTCCACAGAAGAAAAGTTTAATTGAATCTCCCCTCTTCCAATTTTCTCCAGTAGAGCTGACCGACTCAAGCCCAGTTTTTTCGCTTGTTCCATCAACCCCTGTGCTGCTTCCGGTGTCACGCTGACTGAAAGTCCCATCTTGTACTGTCCGTGTTCCTTATGTTTGCTTTTCGGCATTCTCGTTTTCCATGATTTTCTTTTCTATATAGGATAGGACGATCTATATAAAATATTCTATATTTAATCTTGACAAACTTATAATTTTCTATATAGAATACTCTGGCAAACAAAAAACTGGCTTATGTATAATTTTTGACATAAAAAAAATACCGACCACATTACTGCGATCGGCTTCTTTGACTCTTTATTCTTCTTCGTTTGGGTCTTCCTCTTTGGCAGATTCGAGGAGATGAACCAACTCAACTTCTAAAGAGCGCATCTCCTCAAATACTTTAGATTTATGGGTATGATTTTCGATTAGCCGCTGTTCTAATCTTTTGCCATGTTCCTCTACATATTCTAGGTGTATAGACTGAAGAGTCCTTAAGCGGTCAAGAATTCCCCCAACAGTTGTTTTTGAGACCGTAATTCGGCCTCCTTTGTCCATAGCTCTATTAACTCGCTTTGACTGATTCCTAAAGCTGCTGATATTTGCTTCAAACGCTTCTTGGTTGTAGGGGTTACGGTTAAATGAATGCTGGCCTTCTTTTCCTGATGGATTGATTTTCTCGGCATTATATTTACTGCTTTTTTTCATTTTACATTCGTGAATAAATTTTACTCAAAACTCTTGACGTTTTTATTGTACGAACGTATTATATAAATAATCAATTAACAGACGTTATATTTTCAGGAGGTGAAGTCTAACAAAGCAGTCCAAACAGTTAAAACCTAATGCTTAACTGACATAGCCTTTAAATTTCTCAGTGACTATCTAATGGATATCTTTTGGGGTGAGGCAATAATGCTGCTAACTTCACCCCTTTCTAAGTAACCTAACTTTTTCTTACTTTTTTATGATTGGAAATTTATATGACCACAAATTCGAGACTCCTTTCAATAACCCAGAACTTCCCAACTGGGCAGATGGATATCTAGATAAATTTTGCGATTTGTTTTGGGACAATACCTGGAAAGAAGGCGATGAAGCGATCGCTTCTCTGGAAATAGATATGCTGGCCGACAGATATGCCTATATCAAAGAGGGCATGGCTTTGAGGGCTTTTCAAATTTATAAATTGTATAAAAATTTGGGGTATAAAACCTTCAAAGAGTATTGCCTTAAAGGCTTGAAAAAATCGGTCTATTACGTCAAACGAGTCATTAAAGCTGCTCAAATATCTTGGTCATTGATGCTGGAAGGATTTACCGAATTGCCAGACAACGTATCTCAAGCCCAAAAATTAGCCAGTTCTGCCAGTCAAGTTAGTGAGGAAGTTGATGAGACAGTGAGCTGTTGGCAAGAGGTTCTGGGTAAGGCAAAGCAAGAATCCAAACCCATTACAGCAAATTACATAGAAACTACTATTACTGGGGAAACTATACCGCCCCTCGCTACAGCAAAACTACCCAGAGACGTTTGGGATAAGTTAAAAGCTCAGGCCAAACAACAGGGAGTCAAGCCTGAAAAATTATTAGAAGATATTGTGGGGAATTATTTGGACCCAAAACAAGACTCTGACCCAGAGACTGAAGTAGAATCCGAGCCAGATTCTATAGACAAATCAAAAATCTCTATCTCTAAAACACCTAAGATTAAAGCCTGGGAAAAAGATTTACAGGATTTAGTCCAGGAAAAATATACTAACGAGGTTAACTACGACACAACCACAAACAGTTCCGCAATACCGGAAATTTTTCAATCAGATAGGGATATCTCCTCTGCCAGTAGAGGCCAAGTATGGCGACCTCCGACTTAAGGCCACTGGGAAAAAAACTTACTCCGATCATACTTATAAGAAATTGCCAATAATTCAGGCGTTCGCGGAGCGTGGCGTCAGCCATATTGCTCAATCGGAAAAGTCTCAACCAAAATCAAAACCACAGGCGATAGTTAATGTTGCTTCGGCCTTGGCCAAGTTAGAAAAAAGTTCCAGCACTTAAGACTTAATTTAGCGATCAGGTTATTTTCCCGGAGCGATCACCACATAATTAAAATTTAAGGATTAGTTAAACACAGAAAAAGCAAAAATAGCCAATAATCATGGAATTTCTTAACTTAGTAGAAGCAGAAAAACTAGCACCTTGGCGATCGCCCTTAGCCAGAGCTTTACATAGAAACCGAAGTCTAACTTATGCCCGTTATGTCCAATTAGCAACAGTCACTGCTGAAGGCCAACCCAAAAATCGTACCATCGTATTCCGAGGTTTTTTAGAAGAAACCAATCAGCTAAAATTCATCACTGACAGTCGTAGCAATAAAGTAGAACAAATCGAAAAAAATCCCTGGGCCGAAATCTGTTGGTACTTTCCCAAAACTAGAGAACAATTTCGCCTCACTGGGAAACTCTACCTAATCAAAGCAAATAATCCTGATCCTAAACTTGCTCAAGTCAGAGAAACAACATGGCAAGAAATTTCAGACAATGCTAGACAGCAATTTACTTGGCCTAATCCTGGAGAAAGTAAAGTAGAAATCGGTGCCTTTGAATTGTCCCCACCAAATCCTGCCTATCCCCTATCAAACTTTTATCTATTATTACTAAATCCAACAAAAGTCGAGCATCTAGAACTCAAAGGAGAGCCACAAAATCGTTGGCTTTATCAAATTGATAACTCTAAAACTTGGTCTACTCAAGATATAAATCCTTAAATTCCTTAGCCATAAAAAAATCTTGAATTGCTTAGTCTTGGGGATGACAGCTAGCATAATTAGCAGAAGATGCAGCGTCAGACTTAAGCACAATACACTGTGATAATTTACCTTGTAAATTTTCCACCTGTTGTTCAAGAGAATCAATTCGATCCACCAAAGCACGAATAACCTCAGCCTCAGAATCAGGCAAACTACCATGCTCTAAAGGATTTACCTTAACTCCAGAACGATATACAACTCTCCCAGGCACTCCCACAACAGTACAGTTAGAAGGAACATCCTTAAGTACTACCGATCCTGCACCAATACGAACATTATTACCAATATTAATATTACCAAGAACCTTGGCACCCCCACCAATAACCACATTCTCACCCAAAGTAGGATGCCGTTTGCCAGTTTCTTTGCCAGTACCACCCAGAGTTACTCCTTGGTAAATTAGGCAATAGTTTCCGACAATAGCAGTCTCTCCAATAACTACACCCATACCATGGTCAATAAAAACTCCTTGGCCCACAACAGCTCCTGGATGAATTTCAACCCCAGTCAAAAAACGGCCTATGTGGGAAATTAAACGAGGCAGGAAAGGAATTTTCAGACCGTACAAACCATGAGCTAGGCGATGAAATATTAAAGCCTGAAGACCAGGGTAGCAAGTAAGAACTTCCAACCAGTTACGAGCTGCAGGGTCTCTATCAAAGATAATTCGGAAGTCAGTTAGAAGGGTATTAAACACGAGAATTTACCATCTTTGCTTGAGCAGATCATTTAACATTATACTTAAGGGTGAATCAAATAAGTTGTTCAATTTTTTTCGGAAAATACTATGTCGTTATTCTTGATAACTGTGGTATTGTTCTTCAGTTGGTTATTCACTTCTATCTTTGTCTTGGAACCAATGGACTTCATGCAATGGCTGCATATTCCTCGATGGTTATTTCTGTCAATAATATTGTTAGTTGTTTCTTGGTGTTTAGGAGATTAATTATCGTCATTTATTGATGACTTTATTCTGATTATGGAATTGCATATTAGATATCAAGGATTTTCACTACATTTTGCTTTTGATGAAGCTCTAAGATCCAGTCTCATTAATTAGATGTCATAAAAATGCTTTTCTCTATTGTCTTTATTATTTCTCAAAATTATTCCTATTTTTTACTCTGTTATCCATGCTCCGGTATCCCTAACAATTTTTTTATTTGTAGGTATTTAAAAAAGAGGCATGATATAGCAATTAGATTCAACTCTTCATATTTTTTCTGTTATTATACCTCTTCCAATTTTAAAACTAAAAATTAATTGAAGAAGGAGACAGGAGACAGCTATACTGGAGACAGGAGGAAAATTACATGGGGAT
>NZ_RCBY01000029.1 GCF_003838195.1 Okeania hirsuta | reverse complement strand
TTCTTCTGATTTATACTTTTGTTGGCAGCAAGCTAGGCTATCGTTCCAGACGACGTTGGGTTTTATTCTTCAACCCAACTTACACCTACATCCTCATAACTTCTGACTTGCGCGTAGCGCCATATCACCCCTTCATAGATATCGCTGACGATCTTTCTACAGAATACTCTGATTCCATCAAATCTTCCATAACAGCAGTTTCAAATTTAATTGGCCTCAACTGCACCGCACAAGCTTTTAACTCTGGTTGCCCAGACTCAGGACAAACTTGAGGATGAGTCAAAGCATTTGCCTCTGCTTGATTTGCCCATAGTGCCCCCCAGTGCATCGGCACAAATACAGTGCCTGGAGTAATAGCTTTAGTCACTTTTGCTGGAAATCTTGCTGCACCTCGTCGCGATCGCACCTCTACCCAATCATTTTCCTCAATCTCTAACTTCTGAGCATCCTTCGGATGAATTTCTATAAAAGGCATCGGGTGCATTTTTCTAATTTTATCAATGCGTCCTGTGCGTGTTTGAGTATGCCAATGACCATATAAGCGCCCTGTTGTCAACACAAAAGGATAATCAAAATTTGGTGGTTCTGCTAAACCTTGAGAGTAAAATGTAGCAAACCGTGCCCTGCCATCAGAAGTATTAAATCGGAAATCAGTATACAGACGCTCCTGAGATACTCCACTACTATCAGGGCAAGGCCACTGAATCGGACCTTTTTCCCGTAATTGGTCGTAGGTAATATCAGTTTGGTCGCAAGGGCGATCGCGTGTCAACTCAAGAAATTCAGCTCTCACTGCTTCCGAGTCAGCAAAATCAAACTGATTTGTAAATCCTAAACGGCGACCCACCTCTGCAAAAATTTCCCAATCTGCTTTTGCTTCTCCCAGGGGTTCGCGGAATGCAGTACACAAAGTTACCATTCGCTCCGAGTTTGTCATTGTGCCTGTTTTTTCTCCCCACTGAGCAGCAGGTAACAACAGATGAGCATATTCCGCTGTTTCAGTAGGATAATAAGCATCCTGATAAACAGTAAAAGGCGATCGTAACAAAGCTGCCTTAGTCCGCTCTAAATCTGGCATACTCACCGCTGGATTAGTCGCTGCAATCCACAAACAACCTAATTCTTGACGTTCTAAAGCCGTAATCATCTCCCAAGCAGTACGACCAGGAACAGCAGAAATTTGCCCAGGAGTCAATCCCCATAACTTTTCCAAATCAGCCCGATGTTGGGGATTTTTCACCACCCGATAACCAGGCAAAATATGAGCCAATCCTCCTGCTTCCCTACCACCCATAGCATTAGGTTGACCAGTCAGTGAAAACGGTCCTGCACCCGGTTTACCAATATGACCTGTCATCAAATGCAAATTAATCAGAGTACGGACTTTTGCCGTCCCCTCAGAGGACTGATTCATCCCCATTGACCACAAAGATAACACTTGCTTTGACTGACTCCAATAACGAGCTGCCGTTTCCAAATCATCCAAACGAATACCGCAGTGGCGTGCAACTAGATCGGGTGGGGAGTGACGAATCACATCAGTGTATTCAGGAAAACCAGTCGTACATTCATCAATGAATGTAGGATCGATCGCTCCCCAACGCATGAGTAGATGAGCAATACCGTTAAGTAGATCGATATCCGTACCTGGTCGAATAGCCAAATGCAAATCTGCTACTTCTGCTGTTTTAGTACGACGGGGGTCTACCACGATCATTTTCACTTTCCTATTTTTCTTGTGGTAAACCCGCAGACGATTAAATACAATGGGGTGACATTCAGCTGTATTAGTACCGATTAAAAATGCACAGTCTGTTTTTTCTAAATCGTCGTAGCAACAGGGGGGACCGTCAGAACCAAAACTTTGAATATATCCCGATACTGCCGAAGACATACACAGACGAGAGTTAGCGTCAAAGTTATTAGTTCCCAGACATCCTTTGAGCAATTTCTGAGCTACATAATAATCCTCTGTTTGAAACTGACCAGACCCGTACATACAAATTGCATCTGGTCCTTGGGTGAAGCGTACAGTTTGAATCCGATTAATAATCCGATTAAAAGCTTCCTCCCAAGTAACGCGACGGAAGGGTTCATCTAGAGTATCACGCATCATTGGATATTTGAGGCGACTTTTATCCAATGATTCAGCAACAGTGGCACCTTTTACACAAACTTTGCCTTGACTTGAGGGATGAGAGCGATCGCCCCGCACTTGCCAAATGGGATTACCTTTGCTATCTCGATTTGTTGCTTTTCCAGGAATTGCTGGCGGTAATACATCTAAGCCACAGCCAACTCCACAATAAGGGCAAAGAGTTTTGGTAGGTTCCATAGTTTACTTTAAGAATAATTTTATTGGCAGACGAACAAGTTAAATTCAAGCGAATATCATTTACATTTGGATGTTAAATAATTTAATTTTGTATTCCAGCAGAAGTTATTCTGCTGCTAAACTTTCCCTGATTTTTTGCTATTTATAATTAATATAATATAATACTTAATATCAATATTTAAGTTTTATGATTGTGAATTTAATTTTTGTTTATTATTGAAGACTTTATGAAAAATTATCTGTCACATTGGATACGTTTTAATACAGTTTTAAAATCGTAGGTTTTGTCATTGAACAAAGAGTCACAAAACGTTTACCCTACCTAAATTTTTTCATTGATAAATTTTAGTAAAAACCTTTAGTAAAAACCAAAATTTACTAATTCAGGCTGAAATAATATTATATTCAGTTGAATACCGGTACTTTGATATTCTTTACAGCGAAAATGCCTTCAAAGTTAGTAGGGGCAAGGGAAATACGTTGATCTGGCTAAAAATGGCTCAAACCTAGATATATCAGGAAAAAGGTTTTTTCAATGTAAAACCTAGACTATATAAGGGTTTGATGCTGTTATTAACATATTTTTTGCCAAAGTACCGATACTTATACATAATTAGGAATAGGGAGCATTTTATATTATTTGTCCCCTCTGGGCAGGGTCAATTTATTGTCACACTTAGAAAAATTGATGGGGAGATGGGGAGATGGGGACCCACCCCTAACCCCTTCTAGGAGGGGAATTTGGGGATATGGGGAGATTCTTAATATTTGCACAATTAAATGTATTTCATATCCATATAAATATTCTCTGACGAGAATGAATTAATCCTGCCCCCCTCCAGGGGAGCTACGCTAATAGATAATTACTTATAATAAAGTTTTTGTTTGTAGTTGGGCTTGAGCCTGTGCAATACTTAATATGAGAGCTAGAGCAAAACTACGAACTTGATGATAACTGTTCTACCGTAAGCATAGCTCCCCCGAAGGGGGCACATGATATTAACAGAAAATCAGGACAAGAGTAGGAAAAGTAATAAACCTGCCACATTCCCTAATCAGCAGAGCTTAACTGCAACTAAACTAAATGAAATAAGTGGGCATTAGTCTTCAGCAAACATAGGAACAGATTCTAGATTCACTTTCTCTTCATCCTCTTCATCCTTATGGTGCTCGGCAAATGAACCCTCTGGCTCTTTCAAGAAGAAAGCACACAGGAACGCCACAATTATTGACATTACACCAAGAACTTCAAAGAAAATTCGATTACCAACAGCACCTTCAGGCAACAGACTAAAAGTAGTCAGATAAACCACCGCACCTACGTTACCATAAGCACCAACATTACCAGCAATTTGACCTGTAACTCGGCGCTTAATTAAAGGAACTATAGCAAAAGTAGAACCTTCAGCAGCTTGCACAAAGAAAGAACACATCATAGTAAGTAACACAGCAGCAGGTAGCCACCAACCTCCAGTTACACGACCAAATGTGAGATAACCAATTCCCATCCCTGCGGTCAATACCGTCATTGTCAACTTGCGACTACCAAGTTTGTCTGAAATTAAACCACCACCAGGACGAGATGCCAAGTTCATAAAAGCATAGCTAGCTGCTATCATCCCTGCCACAGCTTTATCCAAGCCAAAAGTATTTTCAAAGAAAGCAGGAAGCATAGAAACTACTGCTAACTCAGAACCAAAGTTAACAAAATAAGTAAGTTCTAAAATTGCTACTTGAGAAAACTGATAGCGGTCAGCAGGAGGATAACGCTTATCACCTGCCATCAACTCTTTATTAGCTGCCCAACAGTTATAAGTTTGGAAACCATACAAACCTAAGAGCAATAGCCAGACAATAGAAAGTTGACCTTGAGATAGGAAACCAACTTTACTCAATCGCCAAGCTAGTAAACAAAGAACTCCTGTTAAAGGAAGATTCATCAAAATTAGGAAGATAAAATCTTTCTGGGTTGTAACTTCTAAACCTGTGGCACGCTTAGGCTTTTTATACACCTTACCAGGAGGAGTATCTTGAACATTGAAGAAATAAAACGCACCATAAAGTGCAGCTATAATACCTGTCAGAGCGATCGATAACCGCCAGTTTAATATCTCACCGCCACTAAAAGTTAACACAGCAGCTACAGTAGGAAGGGTAAAAGCAGAAGCAGCAGAACCAAAGTTACCCCAACCACCATAAATACCTTCTGCCAAACCTATTTCTTTAGGGGGAAACCATTCAGCGACCATGCGGATACCAATAACGAAACCAGCACCAACAATACTCAGTGCCAAACGACTGATAACTAACTGGCTGAAATTCTGTGCAAGGGCAAAGCCTATACAGGGAATAGCTGCATACATTAGTAGCAGCGAATAGGTAATTCTTGGTCCGTATTTATCTAACAACATCCCGATGATAATTCGGGCAGGTACTGTTAGTGCAACGTTACAGATAGCAATAGTTCTGATTTGAGAAGTTTCTAAACCAAAGTCTGCTTTTAATGATGTTGCTAATGGGGCTAAGTTAAACCAAACAACAAATGATAGAAAAAAAGCAAACCAAGTTAAATGGAGTATACGGTAACGGCCCCGAAAAGACCAAAGTTCTGTTAACATATTTTGTTGAATTACAATTATTAAGGCTATATAAGGTTACAAACAAAGATTAATTTCGCTGACAAGTGTAACTAAAAATAATCTGAGGCAGTTATGAAATTTGTGAATTAAATTAGTACCAGAGTGAGGTGTTAGTTTAAAGCGAACAATTAAATTTTTTTCTGATAACATAGTAGGTTGGCAAAAATTATAATTTATGTATTTTGCAGATTTTTCAGCACTTTAGCATCAAAAAGTTTCTTACTTTCATCGCTATCAGTGTAATTTTTAGTTAGTAGTGAATTATATATAAATTTCTACCTAACACCTACTATGTATTACCTCAAACCAAAGACCTATTTGGTTAACCATTGGTTAACTTGAACTACACCATTGGGAGTTAGTAGCACTAAATATTCTGCTGTTGGTTTGTTCTCATCAATAATACTAGAGTTAGCCAATTTGGCTAGAGGAGTTTCCCCAATGTACTCGGAAGCTGCTTTATTTATATGTTCATACTTGGCAACCATTCCTGCAGAGTTAATTGTGACTCGATAGGCTAAATTTTCAGAAAAAGTTGGATATTGTTTCCAAGCTTGGTCGATCTGGTTGTACAGCATTGAGTTTAATTTCTCAAGAGTATTTGAGTCAGTAATAACTTTTGGTGCTGCTTGAGTTTCTGGAACTGCTGCCATAGCTACTTGAGTTTCTATGGATGAAGTTTCTACAACAGGTACTGTATTAACTGCTGAGACTGACTCGGTAGTATCAACCGCAGAAGCAACAACAGAAGTTGATGGAGCAATAGTAGGTTTTGATGTGGGTGTGTTGGCTATAATAGTAGGAGTATCAGTAGTGGATGTAGCAACTATTGTTTCTTCTGCTTCTTGTTCTTGTTGTTGAGCATATTCTGCTAGAGAACTCTGCCAACTATTGACATAAGAACCAGCAAATAGTGTTAACCCGACTACAGACAGAATTTTCAGACCTAGAGACTTTGCAGTTTCGGATGAATTGTTAGAAGCATTAACTGTAGTAGACATTGTTGAGATTCTCCTTAATTGTTATTGTGCTTTGAGTGTAATAAATAAATTTTGGCTGTGAGACTAAATTTGAGAAACGCTATTTAAGCTTCTCCGGTCTTTATTTGTAAGATTTCTGATAGACTTTTGAAACACCCTTGATTGAAAACTTACTTTGGTTTAGCACCAAAATTTTCAATTAGTAAATTTCGTAAAATAGGTTTGAGGTCTTCACAGGGAATACCTTTTTGAACGCAACTGCCTAGTTTAGCATCTTTGCCAACTGTGCCTCCCATGTACAGGTCAACACTATCAACCATTTTGCCATTTTTGCGCGCTTTAGTACCCATTAAACCAATATCTGCAACCTGTGGCTGTCCACAAGAGTTGGGGCAACCAGTCCAGTGAATGCGTACTGGTTTTGGGATGAACAGTTCAGCCTCAACTTCCTTTGCCACTGCTAGGGCGCGACTTTTGGTTTCAATCATAGCAAAGTTACAAAACTGTGCCCCTGTGCATGAAACTACAGCCCGAGTTAATGGTTGAGGATTAATGGAAAATTTTTCTAGGAGTGGTTCCCCAAGGAATGGTTCTATTCTAGACTCAGGAACATTAGGAATAATAACATTTTGTTCCACAGTCAGCCGAATTTCTCCATTGCCATAAACCTCAGCTAGCCGTGCTAGGTCAAACATATTGTCAGCATACAGCCTACCAACCGGAATGTGCAACCCAATATAATTTAATCCTGGTTGTTTTTGTTTGTAAACCCCGATGTGGTCGCGTTTTTCCCAGATAATTTCGTCTTTTGGAGCTTCTGTCTCTAGAATTTGCCCCATTTGTTGCTGAACTTTTGAGCGGAATTCATCTAAACCCCACTCATCTATCAGCCACATTAGCCTTGATTTTTGGCGATTTCCTCGGGAGCCATTATCGCGAAATACTTCTAGAATAGCTCGACAGATGGCAACAACTTGATTTGGTTCTACCCAAGCATTAAGGGGTATAGCTGCTGCACAACGTTTGGCCGAGAAAAAGCCACCAACTAGAACATTAAAGCCAAATTTATCGTTTTTGTAGGCAGGAACAAAAGCAATATCATTTATTTCCGCATGGACAGAATTATCACGGCATCCGGCGATCGCTATATTGAATTTCCGTGGTAAATTGGTAAATTCTGGGTTGCCTTTGCTGTTGCCAGTAATCATGTCTTGGACTTGCTGAACTAACTCGCGGGTATCGTAGAGTTCATCAGCATCTATTCCGGCCACTGGGGAACCTGTGATGTTGCGTACATTATCCATGCCTGATTGAACGGTGGTTAAACCTACTTGTTCAAATCGATGGAAGATGTCTGGGATATCTTCTATCCTAATTCCCCGCAGTTGCAAGTTTTGTCTGGTGGTGATGTCGGCGCTGCCGTCTTCGCCGTACCGTTGGACTATTTCTGCCAAGACTCCCATTTGTTGACTGGTGATGAATCCATTTGGCATCCGCATCCGCAACATAAATTTGCCTGGAGTTACTGGTCGGAAGAATACACCTAACCATTTTAGTCTGTGGTCGCGGTCAGTTTTATCTATTGCTTCCCAGCCAATATTGGCAAATTTTTCTAGTTCTGTTTTCACTGCCAGACCATCTTTTTCTGCTTTAAATTTCTCAAATTTATTTAGTTTTTGTTGGCGTTCTACTGTGCCAGTCATCTATAACTATCCTCATTGGTAGGCAATCTCATAAATTTTCGGAAAATTAACTGTAAGATGCTTGAATTGACCCAATTACTGATTTTTTTGAGCCGACAACTAGAAAATCAAAATGTTTAAAATTTCTGCATCTGTTGTCACCATCTCATGTCAAATTTTTATTAATTTGTTGCTGACTAATGTAAATGAGTTTCAATTAAATATTCGTATTATTTGTTACAAAATATATACTTTTATGAATTTTATGTATTATTTAAATGCATTTATTGCATTTTAGCTGAAAAAGAGATATAGGGATAAAGCCTACTAACTGTTCCATGTTTTTTGTGCTGTAATTCAAGGATGTGGGTCAGCTTAGAAATCTAGAAACTACAAGTCAGTCGTCATTATTAATCAGACAAACAGCGAAATAGCCAAATTGTAAATATACAGAACTTTTTAGGGTGCTCAAGCGCACTTTAATAACAGTGGAAGGAAAGAGCGCGGACATAAAATATCTTTACCCCCAATATCTCCTGGTTGCAACAGATTGCAAGAAAAAGAACAACGCTTCCGTCTAGCTTTTGACGATGCACCTATTGGTATGGATCTGGTATCACTAGATGGAAATTTTTTCGAGGTTAACCATGCTTTGTGCGAAATGATAGGTTACAGTGAAGCTGAATTGATCCAGTTAACTTTCCAAAAAATTACTTATCCTGACGATCTAGCTGTTGACCTTGCCTTTGTGCAGGAACTCTTAGAAGGAAAAAAAAGCAAATATAATATGGAGAAGCGCTATATTAGCAACGAAGGTCATATTGTCTGGATAATTTTGAGTGTTTCTCTAGCAAAAGATCCATCAGACGAACCTCTGTATTTTATTGCTAAAATTCAAAATATTACTCCCCGCAAGCAAAATGAAGCTCAACAGCAAAGACTAATTACTCAGCTAAAAATCAGTAACCAAGAACTAGAAGATTTTCCTTATGTAGCTTCCCACGACTTGCAGGAACCACTACGGAAAATTCAGACCTTTGGCGATCGCCTCAAAGCTAAATATGGGGAAGTGTTGGATGAAAAAGGGCTAGACTATCTATAAAGAATGCAGAGTTCTGCCAACAGGATGCAAATTCTAATTAGGGATTTATTAGACTTCTCACGCATTACGACCAAAGGGCAACCCTATGTACCTGTAACCCTTTCTCAAATATTAGAAGAAGTGTAACTGCCTAGCTAGTAGTAATAGAGGTGAGAAAAAAAGATACATCACCAAGTAAGGCCCTAGTAATAACTTCCAACAAATTCAAACTATGGTTAGAAGCAGTAGAAAGAAAAGAACGGATATTGGCAAATGAAACCGCAAAATCAAAGGAGCGAAAGCCACCTGAATTTTTCTGCTTACACTTGATCATAGGCAAATCACGCTCTGCTTGATGATTGGTAAAGGGAACATCCGGTTCTGTCAGAAACCGTAAAACATCACCCTGAAAATTAGAAAGACGCAACAATTAAGTTATCACCAACACCTCGTTTCACCCGTCCTCGATTACCTTTGCTAGTCAGGGGTGATTCAGAGCAATGAAAACTCAGCCCTCGTTTGATGATTTGCTCATACAATTGAGTCAGACGAGAAACTATATTTTTAGGAATACCCTTGGGATAGCGATGTTTGTAATTACAAGCTAAACGTAACAACTTGTTGATTGACTTAGCCCAAGATTCTTGCTCTATTTCTTCTAGAGCTTTGAGTTATCGAAGATGATAGCCATTACACAAAGCGTGATTAACATCTTGGAGTTGATCATACGGCTTCCAGTGGTCATGGACTACTACACCTTTGATATCAGCCAATATTTCTATGTCTTTACGTTTACCACCAACTCGATACCAGGTTTCTGTTTCAGTTGAAACCACGTGTAACCAATTGGTTTTTCCTCCAATCCTGAATCCCGTCTCGTCTAGATGTTTAACTGATGCTGCTTTGAGTTGGGATGCAATCTCACTGACTACAGGTTCTATGATTTTGGCAAGTGTTTTTGTTGTCTTGGCTATTGTCCCTGGTGTGATTCGACAACCAAACAAATCCCACAGCACTTCACTCAATCTGTCTTCGGGAACAAAATGTTGATGATTTAGATACGCTGCAACTGCTTTAATTCTTACTCCATACTGTACTGGTGCTGTCACAGATTCTGGAAAACTTCCTTGTATCTGTGCCCCACATTCTAGACATTCTTTCACTGCTACTCTGTGTTCTGTGACAATTATTTCTGGCTCTGGTATATCAAATACTTGTCCCTTGATGATTTTTTTGACGGCTACAACCCCCAGTTCACATCCACATCTCTGACATGACCATGGTGTTGGATGTTCTACTATTTCCTTTGGTTCTAATACTTGCTCTAATCTCTGCCCTGGATGACCTTTGTGTCCTGCTGATGGTCGCTTCCCTTTTTCTGTTAAACTTTTTGTCCGTATTTTACTTGACTTTTTGAGTCCATAACTTGATGGTGGCTTTGAACTTGTTTGACTATCTAACCCCAAACGCCTCTCTAGCTCTGCTATCCTTTCGGGCAGTGCCAGATGTTCTTTCTCTAGGCTCTTGATTTTTTGATCTTTTTCTTCTGGACTCATAGTTCAAAAATACCATATTTTTTCCCTCATGTGAATATTCCTTGCTTTCCTACCTGGGCAGTTACGAAGAAGTTATTGAGGACTTAGAGAACCGCATTGAACAAACAAAAGCTCAGGTGGAAATAGAAGAATTACTTACTATTCAGGCCGACTCGATACAAATGCGACAATTTTTCCAAAACTTAATTGGCAATTCACTTAGAATTTAATATACCAGAAAATCACCCCATTGTCAAGGTAGAAGCAATTTTACAGTCGGAAACTAATCAAGTTCAAATTATGGTATCCGACAATGGAATTGGTTTTGAGGAAAAATATTTATACCTTTCCAACGCCTGCATAGCAAGCAAAAATATCAAGGCACTGGTATAGGACTGGCAATATGTCGTAAAATAATAGAAATACACAATGGTAATATTACTGCTCGTAGTATCCCTAATCAAGGAACTACTTTTGTGATTACTTTGCCTATTGAACAAAGTTTAGATAAGCAAAATGAGCATATCTAAGTTGAATAAAACACCAGTACCAATTCTCATGGCTGAAGATGATGAGGACGATCGTCTCTTGGCAATGGAAGCTTTTGAGGAAAGTAAATTACTTAATAAATTATATATTGTTGAGGATGGGGAAGAATTATGAGATTTTTTATATCATCGAGGTGCTTATACAGATATCACAACTTCACCTCAGCCAGGAATAATTTTTTAGACTTATATATGCCAAAATAAAGATGGCAGAGAAGCTCTCAAAGAAATTAAAGCTGACCCTAATTTACGTTTAATTCCTATTGTAGTTTTAACTACTTCTAAAGCAAAAGATATCTATACTTATTATCAATTAGGAATTAGTTCATTTATTGTCAAGCCAGTAACATTTGAGGGATTAATAGCAGTCATTCAAGGTTTGAGTAGATATTGGTTTGAAATTGTTGAACTCCCTGCTCGAAAATATTGAATCTGCTGGAGCAATTTTTCCGCCTAGTATTTCCTGGGAAAATTATATGTATTATAAATTGCTTTATGTTGGCTATAATGACAATTGTCTACCTGAATATAACGATAATTCAGAGTATATAAATTCAAGCAGATTTTTATGCAAAAATACACTATTAATCTTCTCTTAATAGAAGATAATAAAGATGATTTTATTGCCATCGATGACATCTTGTCAAAAGTAGAGTCATCAAACATATCCCTGGATTGGAAAAATACTTATGAAGAGGGATTAGCTGCAATAGAAACAGGAGAATATGACGTTTGTTTGCTTGACTATCGTTTAGGAGAAAAAGACGGGATAGAATTACTCAAAACAGCAATAGAACTTAATTGTCAGACACCAATTATATTCATCACAGGTCAAGGCGATCGAGAATTAGACCTACTGGCGATGAAAATTGGAGCAGCAGATTATTTGAATAAATTAGAAATTCGAGAATATACATTAGAGCGAGTAATTCGTTATACAATTGAAAGAAATAAAAATTTAATTGCCCTCCAAGAAAGTCAAGCAAAACTACAAGAAGCACAAAAAATTCCTCATTTAGGTAACTGGGAATTCAACCTAAAAACACAGAAAATAACTTGGTCTGATGAAGTATTTCGGATTTTTGGTCTGAGTGGGACTCAAAAGTCACTAACTTATGCAGAATTCCTCCAAATGTTCGTTCCCGAAAGTAGAAAGTTGTGGGAGGAAAATATGGCTTTAATATTAGAGAAAACACAAAAATGTGAATGTGAATATGAAATAATTCGCCCGGACGGAACACTGAGATATCTTTATACAAAGACGACTTTAATCACAAATAGTAACTTAGAATCAATCGGCATATTTGGCACAATTCTAGATATTACAAAGCGCCAACTGGCCGAATTAGAAGTCAAAAAAATCAGAAAACAAGAGCATTTATTAAGTCTGGTGATTGACAGAATTCATCAATCTTTAAACTTAGAGGAAATATTAGAAACGACAGTAGAGTCGGTGCGAGAGTTTTTGCAGTGCGACCGGGTACTAATTTACCGTTTCTTACCAAATGGTCATGGTGTGGTAGAAAAAGAATCTTTAGCACCAAATTGTCTTTCACTGTTAGGAATGACAATAGTCGATCCATGTTTTCGCAACAGCAATATTTTAGAACGTTACAAACAAGGATATTTTAGTATTATTCATAATATTAATCAATCGGGGATGCAACAATGTCATATTGATATGCTCAGGGAACTTCAGGTGAAAGCAAATATAGTGCTACCTATCCTAATTACAAACGAAACTAAAAACAAAAATCATACTGAAAACTCAGAAATTAATGTCTGGGGATTATTAATAGCTCATCATTGTCGAGAAAATAGACAGTGGGAAATATCGGAAACCGATTTATTAAGACGCTTGGCAGCTCAGACAGCGATCACTATTCAACAAGCTCAACTTTATCAACGCTTAGAAAAACTTAATCAAGAATTAGAAGCAATTGCATATATTGATGATTTAACAGGAGTGTTTAACCGTCGTCATTTTGAGCAAAAATTTAAACAAGAATGGAAAAGGTTGGCGCGAGAACAAGGTCTCATCTCAATTATTATGTTAGATATAGACTACTTTAAACCTTATAACGATACCTACGGCCATCAACAGGGAGATAAATGTTTGCAACAAGTAGCTAAAGCTATTCAAACGACAGTGAAACGCCCTGGAGATTTTGTCGCCCGATATGGTGGAGAAGAGTTTGTAGTTGTGTTGCCAAATACTCCCATGGAAGGAGCACTTAAGGTGGCAGAAAATATCAGAACAGAAATTGAAGCTTTAAAAATTCCTCATCAAGCTTCAGCAACAAGTCAGTGGGTGACAAGTAGCTTAGGAGTTGCAGATACTAATTGCTCAAAAACATCTAATCCAGAGAGATTGCTAAAAGCAGCAGATACAGCTCTCTACAATGCTAAAACTTCTGGCAGAAACCGCATAGGGATTTATTATATATCCATGGAAAGTCTAGAGAAACAACAGCAAGAAATTAATTTAGTTACACAACTACGAGATGCTTTAAGAGAAAACGGTTTTTATCTGTTTTCACAAGCAATTGTCCCATTGCATGAAGGTGTACAAGCAAGACTTTATGAAGTTTTGCTTAGATTTAGATATCCTTCAGGTAAAATTGTTTCACCAGCTACTTTCCTACCAGTAGCGGAGCGCTATCATCTAATGCCAATAATTGACCGTTGGGTCGTAAAAAATCTACTATATTTCATGTCTTTGCATAAAATTGATAATTCACACCGAGATTGTATTTTTACTGTTAATCTTTCTGGTGCTAGCATCAACGATAGCCATTTTTTAGAATTTATCGAACATCAATTTGCCTGTTTTGAAGTGCCTCCCCAAAAAATTTGTTTTGAGATTACTGAGACCATAGCTATTACTAATTTAGATAAAGCAGCAAAATTTATTCAGTCTCTCAAACAAGTTGGTTGTAGTTTTGCTTTAGATGATTTTGGCAAAGGAATGTCTTCTTTTTCTGATCTCACAAACTTGCCAGTAGATTATCTCAAGATTAACGGGATGTTTATTAAGAAGATGGAAAAAGATACTGTCACTCAAGCAATAGTAGAAGGTATTCATCATATTGGCAGGGCAATGAATTTAAAAGTAATAGCTGAATATATAGAAACAGAGTCAATTCTCAACAAAGTCAATAGTTTAGGAATAGATTATGGTCAAGGCTTTTATCTTGACAAACCCAGCGCACTTTTGTTTTCTGTTTAAGAACTATTCAAGAATGATAAAAATTAGTTTTTCAGTTTGGTGTTCAAAGGAATTTATTTATAGAACCCATTTGGAATATTAGCCCGCGGTATGTGCTTTTGGCTGCCGTCCGACCCGAAGACCGAATCAGGTGGAACATTTTTTTAGACCGAATGGCAGCGGATTTGATATAATATCAAATACGTTTAATACCAATTTGATAAATGTTTGCTACAAATAGTTAGCCTATTTCTTAAGAGTCAGGAGTCAGAATGAATTGCTTCAATATACTTAAGGTAAAGTATAACAATAAATACTACTTATTGCAATAATTGTGACACGAACACTTTAACCAGAGCTTGTTGATTAAGTCTAAAACCTTGATATGTAGATGCTTTAGCCTTTTTTCACAACAAAAAGTGCAAGCTTATAGAGGCGAAAAGCTCAAAATGTGAAGATATTCAACAGACAAAGGCGAAAAAAATTCCGATAACTTTTCCTTCTAAATACTCTGTAATTATCATGTATACTGGCTTATAAATTCCGATTGCTAACTTCTTAACACCTGAATCTTGACTTCTACTTTCACCAAAATACTTTTTCAGTAAAGCCTAACTATTGTATTTTATCAAGATTTCTGCTATTGAATTACCAATATAAGCACCTCTTCCAAAAAATAGAAAATTAAAGCATAGTTCTCAGGGGACGAGGGTTTGAAGGATGAAAGTAGTCTTTTAGACTTTAGCTAAATTAGAAAAAAAGTAGTATAAAAATGAGAATAAGGAAAAAATACTATGAGTAAGCAACATTGGTTAGATATAAGTGAATATGTCTGCCTAGCAGGTTCAGTTTTAGGAACCATTGCTTCAGTTACTTCTGGACAGGCAATATACACAGCAGCACCTTTGACTTTGGCCTTGTCTGCAAGTGTAGCTAATAGAAAGCGGCTAGATAAATTGCAACAACAAGAACAAAGAGTGGCGCTTACAGATATTCAGAAAACCTTCTTAGAAGATGTGGATAGAGTTGATAGTCAGACATTTAAGTTGCAAGAAAAACTGAATCTTCAAACTGAGGACCAAGAAAAGAAATTAGAAGTAATAACAGAACAGCTGAATCAAAAATTAGTAGCTGAAAGGGAAACCTTAGAGCAGCAAACTCAGCAACAAAGGCATAAATTACAAGAAGCTATAGAGTCAATACCAACTGAACTACAACAACTCATTCAACGTTTAGAACCATTAGAACGTCAGCAGAAAGAAATAATCAGTCAACGCTTACCTTGGGCAGTTTCAGCCATTGAGGAGTTACAAGATAGAGCTGCTGCCATAGCACCCTTAGAAAGTAAATTTGGTCATATTAGTAGAAATCTGCAAATTTTGAATAATCGTGTTGAGAGTCTGCCTCAACCAGAGTTTTTTGGTAAAATTGAAACAGCTATTACTTCAGTACAAAAGCGACTTGATTTGAATCCTGTCAATTTTCAAGGTGCAGTGCTAACAGATGCAGATTTCAGTGGTATTTATCTCAAAAATGCAAAACTAATAGATGCTAACCTCAGTGGTATTAACTTGGGTGGTGCTTGTTTAAATAATGCCAATCTTACAGATGTTAACCTCAGCAACGCTAATTTAATAGGTGCAGATTTGGCAGTTGCTAATCTAGCCTATGCAAATTTGAATCATGCTGAACTTGGTCAAGTTGATTTGTCTGGTGCTAACCTCAGTGGAGTAGATTTATCCTCAGCTAACCTCAGTGGTGTTAATCTTTCGTCTGCGAATCTCACAGATGCAGATTTAAGTAATGCTAACCTCAGTGGTGCAAACCTAACTCACGCTAACCTCAGTGGAGTTATTCTCAGTGATGCAGATTTAAGTAATGCTAACCTAACTAATGCTAACTTGTCTCATGCAGGGTTAAATAATACTAATCTCAGTCATGCAAATCTTTGTGCTGCACAATTGTGGTGTGCTGATATAAGTGATGCTGACTTAACTGGTACATTCATAGATCAAAACACTAAATTAGACAAAGAAACTCAAGAGAAATTGCAAAGAGCAAGTCATAAAACAAAGAATCAAAATCTTCGTAGTTATGGCACGAAAGTAACTAATATTAATCATAATGGCGTTCATCTGATGGGTCCTAATTTTTTGGAAGGAAAATCAAATGATAGCATTGTTCAACCTTCAATTATTGATACAAAGTGAGTCCTCCGATATCATCTCTCTTTGAATAACCACAATCAGAAATTTAGGGAGTAGGGAACAGGGATAATTCGTGATCAAAAACCTTCTCCCTTTAAATCTTTAAGCGTTGAAATTTTACTATTCCCTATTCCCTTTTCAGAGCTTCCTACTGACCAATGTTAAATTAATTTTGCACAGGTACTTATAATCTTTAGACATCTCCAATAATAAAACATAAAATCAATTATCCCACTCTTACTCATCAATTATTTCTCCCTACTCCCTGCTCCCTACTCCCTACTCCCTCTTTTGGAGGAGATGTCTTTTATATCATGTCCGGTTGAATAGTGATAAATAAATAACTACGGAGCAGTCAGGAGTCAGGAGTCAGGAGTCAGGAGTCAGGAGGGAAGAAAGAAGAAGAACAGGAGAAGAAGGAGAGAGTTTTCTTATCACTAATTATCCGGATATGATATTAGATATTAATACTCTGGGGAATTTGAGAAGGCAGCAAATACCTATACTGTGGGCGATTAAAATTGCGCTGCTCAATAGTTGCTTCAACCTGGTTCAGATTTTCCTGAAACTTCTCCAGTAGAGGTTTCACCTTGGAATCAGTAAAATGATTTTTTGAATACTCACCCAGTTTCGTGTAATAGACAGACCCCAGTAAATATGTGAGATTCAGTTGTCCTTGTGCCTGCTCTAGAGGTGGCAGCAGATCCAAATAATCTTGCTCGCTTACTTCACCTTTGAGAATTGAACTAGGCAAATAACCAGCTAATGGAACCGCCGGAGCATAAGACATTATATCTTTCTGGGGAAAATTAACAGCAGCGTGTTGAGCACTAGCAGTAAAAATAATTAACGTCACAGCATTAATCAAATACTCTAGTGTCCTAATACCTCCATCCTCACCAAAATCAGGTACACGAGCACCATCAAAAGCCATAACTTCACCTGCCCAAGCTTGTAGTCGCCGATCTGCCTGAACTTCTTCATCTCTGGAATAATAAAGACTCAGATAATCTGAAACCCATTGATGAATAGCATCCCACAGCAACAGAGCATCATCGCGATCAGGATAAACAGGAAGTAAATTAGAATCGTCAACGCCCCGCTGCTTCAGTTGCTCCGGTAACATAGCTCCATTAAAACCATAACTCTGTAACCCTAACACCGCCAAAACACGAGCGTTATCAATAGTAGATGACAGTAAACTATCAACTCCACCCTTGGGAGCAATTAAAATTCCCTGAGCACCATCGTTAATTGCTAAAGTACCTTCAAAGTGAGGACGCAACAGCAGACTTAAGCAATGATTTTGGGGGAGTTGGCGATGGGTAGGTGGAATAAATGATCCCACAAATAAATGAGTTCTCCCTAAATGACTGACTGCCTCGTGAAAGTTAGCATCTACTATCTCTACAACTGTTTTAGCAAATAACCAAGCATACTTAGAAGAGTTGGGGGTAAAGATGGGGTTATCTGCTCCTGGAGTTTGACCGCATTGAATAGCTACAGGACGTAATTTACGGTTTGGGTCTGAACCTTTTGGCACTGCGAATAAAGCTAGAGGAGCATAAATATACTTTTGGTATTTATTAGGATAAGTACCATTAAGAGCACCTGCCAAAATTTTATAGTCTGCTAGATAGAGTCGCCCTTCTTTTCCTGCTGCTGCTAATGAATCATCATTACCCATAACTTCCTGATATTGAGTCTCCGTCACCGGAAAACGTTCGTCAAGACTTGATACCTGCTCAATCATTAGGGGGTTATAACCTGCTACTCGCATATAAGCAAACACTTCATCTTCTTCAAAAGTATAAGCGATGCTTGGTATACCTCCTGTTTCTGGAAATAGCTCTTTATAGGAGAAGAGCTTTTGATAATCTTCAAGACTGGTTGCATGACCTTCTGGACTTCCTTCCTTTAATACTTTTACAGCTTCCTCCAAAATATCTTTAAGTACTGACAGACCATTTTCCCTGAGGATGGAAACAAACAGGTCATCTATTTCATGAAAATCGTCAGGTATTCCTTGACTCAACAATTGTTGAGTTAATAATAATTGTTGATTCAACAATAATTGGAAAAAAAATGGTATGATTTTATTATCCTCTCCAATTTTTATTGATTTTATTTGCTTATAGATTACTTCTAAGATATATTTAATTACATCGTCTCTTACCCCCTTATTTCCTTGGTTTCCTCGGTTTGTAATTACGATATTCACAAATAGAAGACGTATACTCTTTACCAATAATAAAAACCATTCTTTAGAAGGTTTTTCTCGTTCTGGTAATTCATTCACCATTGCCACAGGAGGAATGTGGTTATAGTTATATTGATATTCTTGTTTGGCTACTTCTAAATTATGATTTACTGATGAACTTGTGGTATCCGTCGGACAGTTAGTCATGTTTAATAAATGCCTTTTGGTAGAAATTAGGTATAGTTTATCAAAAAAGAAGTCAGGAGTTAGGACTCAGTAGCAAATAAAGATTCTGCTTCCGATAATACCATTAGAAGTAAATTTCTCACAATAATTCTGACTCCTAACCCCTCCCTTCAAAATTAGGTAGTAGTCTACAAGTAGTGATGTTTGCTCGAAAAAGTCAAGTAGTCTGAAAAACTATTCCTTGAAAACCTCTAATATCAAATCCGGTTAAACAACTCACTATCAATTGAGTAGTCGTAGGGGCAATTCGCGAATCGCCCCTACATTAGAAGATACTAAACCTATACATTCTACTATTGTCAAGAATTTAACACTCAACTGCCTACACACCTCATGTATAACCCTCTAGATGCTTAGATTGTTTGTGCAATTAAACGGACATGATATAAATTAGGGATATTTTCTGTTCCCTGTTCCCTTTCTCTACATAAAATCCATATATACAGGACTACCCAAAATTAAATATATTTCTGCAATAATAATCCCAACTTTTCTTTAGTTGTAGCAGGTACTTTATCCAAAGGAGTCAAAATAGCATTTTTCAAGGCAGAATGAGAGTCAGAAACAAACTGATTTTGACTCAATCTCCGGACAGTTTCCTGAATAACTTTTTGGGCATTCACCGCATTCTTGTGTAAATTATTAATCACCATCTCCACAGTCACGCTCTCATGTTCTTCATGCCAACAATCATAATCTGTAGATAGCGCTAAAGTTGCATAAGCTATTTCCGCTTCCCTTGCCAACTTCGCTTCTGGTAAATTTGTCATCCCAATAACTGTTGCGCCCCAACTACGATATAAATTTGATTCTGCTTTGGTAGAAAAAGCAGGTCCCTCCATACATAAATAAGTGCCACTACGATGCACATTTATATCCGATAAATTCAAACTTTCCGCAGCATCTGCCAGCATTTTTGCTAGTTGAGGACAAGTAGGATTTTCAAAAGTAATGTGTCCTGCTATTCCTTCACCGAAAAAAGTAGATATCCGACCTTTTGTCCGGTCAATGAACTGGTCTACTACTACTAAGTCTAGTGGTTTAACTTCTTCTTTGAGAGAACCAACTGCAGAAGCAGAGATTAAATATTCCACACCCAGACTTTTCATACCATAGATATTGGCGCGAAATGGTAATTCAGATGGTAATAAAGCGTGATTACGATCGTGTCTGGGGAGAAATGCTACTCGTGTTCCTTCCAAAGTACCAACAATAAAAGCATCAGAGGGAGACCCGAAGGGGGTATCTACCCGTATCTCCTCCACATCTGTGAGTGCCTCCATTTTGTACAAACCACTGCCGCCAATAATTCCTATTTTTACTTTGGTCATCCTGAGATTAGCTAATATGTTTAATTTCTCAGGTATTCTACCGAATTTCTGGTAAAATAATTTTGGATTGTATCCGTTTAAATACTGATTGAAGAAAGTAACCGATAATGCGGTTTACGGGGACTCTCACCCCACCAACGGCATTACGCAGGTGATAGTGGGGTGAGTTATTAAACCCATTACAGACTAAAGATAAATAACTAGCAATACGCCACTATAGAGAACAGGGCACAGAGTCAAGTAAGTATTTATGACTAATACATAAGCATTAGACATACTATATATCTAAGTATTTTTAATCACCGAATGTATAAAAAAAAATTACTTTTTTCAAAATCTTCAATATTTATGCTTACTCCCTTTCCCCTAACAGAAGTTAGAGAATGATTTCAAATTTAACCAACTTCAGACACCGGAACAGATTCAAAACATAGTTCAGCACATTTGTGCTTTAGTTTAGTAGTTTTAAAGGATCAGAGAATAATTAGCGAGCGCATAACCGAAATACCCGATTTGGTAAAGGTTTAATAATCTTGGGGACTGAGTTACAATTTTGTAGTATTTAAATTACATTATAGGTAATCTTCTGGCAGGAAGGGATTCATTGATGGATAATTACCTCTCTCTTTTAGGGAGAGGATTAACTAAAAGGAAAAAATTTATTCTCTTGGTCGATTGGATATGGCGAGGAGACCTCGCCATCCCTCGACCGCTTTTTTCCCCTTGAAAGGGGAGGCTAACAAAGCTGAATTATTTAATTATTTAATTATTAATTATTCGGTAATCTTAACCAAATTTTCATAAAACAAACTATACTTTAATCGTATTGTAGGAAAATAAGAATTTATCAATTTTGTCTCGTGCCCTTTTTTGATACTCCTACCTAATTATCCTACCCAGATATTTTTTCAATTTTCTGTTCTGCAGGTAGCCAGTATTTTAGGAATATTTCTCTTTTATCGGACAATTATCTGATTTTTTAGAAAAATGAACAAATCTCAAGCTAAAGCTAGAACAACTTCCCTAGAATTAGTTGTCAGTAATATTTTTGCCGCTCGTAAAATTTCGGCTAGCGATCGCCAATTTTTAAGAACGGCGTTATTTTTACCTCGTCTTTTAAGTACTACAGAACAAAACCAGATTAAACAAGTTTATGAAGAATTAATGGCTGGACGAATTAGTATTGTCAAATAGTGGAATTTAGTGAACTTTTTAAATTACCTCTGAATTCTGCCTTTTGAATGTTACTTCAGAGTATAGAGTCAATTAATAATGATTTTATTCTAATTCCTCATCATCTATCCATACAATCTACCTGATTTATACTCAGCATTTCGGATATTAAGTTTTTGCACAAATTTGGGCTGTAGTAGTTATACAATATCCACCTGAATGCTTATAAATTAAGTGAGCAACGAGCAGGGAGAATAGAGATATTTACTGTTGGAGTGAGGGGATCGTTCAACAATTAATAATTAATAATTAATAATTAATAATTACCTCTCTTTGAAAAGAAGAGGATTGACTAATAATGAAAATTTTTTCTTGTTTCTCCTTTAAAGGAGAGGCTTTAAACCTTAATTATTCGGTAAAATAAATCTCAAGAAACGCTTCAAAGATCTAGTATTCAGTGGGTTACTGTGACAGCGTTAAATATTTTATTTTGTGAGATTATTCTTGCCTTTTTCCTAGGTCATGCTCCGCAAACATTTTGACGACAACCGTTTTGCTGGCGCACAACGCATCCTATCTGCTGCGGAGGAACTGCGCTAAGATCATGAAGGGCGCAAACGTTAACGTTCTGCGACATATATAGCGGAAGCTCTGCATTAGCAAAACTAACCCTACATCAAGGCTTAATTTTCTATTTCTATTTATTCAGGACTTACGCACGGACAATAAATCGAGTGAGGGCGTTAGCGGAGCTTGGCGCTAGCTAATACCATTTGCCCCTACATATGGCGTTTTCAAGGTTAATTTGCGTAAGTCCTGTCTATTTATTAAGGAGTAGGCAGTAGTAGGAAAGTTGCATGCAACGTCCCTACAGAGTAGGTAGACAGGATTTGTTAAATTAATTTTTTTTACTGTAATATCATGTCTAATTAGGGTTTGCTGAAAAAAGCTTTTTTGTAGGGGTAGAAGACAGGAGACAGGAGACAGGAGAAATGGGAATGAGCGAGGAGGTAGGAGTAACAATTGTAAGAATGATTTTTCTGCTCAACTATGCGCCTAAAATACTAGCTTTTTGAGCCAAATCAACTGAAACAGGTGTACTGCAATTCGAGCCTCACAGAACTCAAAGCTTTATATATCAATACTTTTATAATTAATCAGCAAGCCCTAATTAGTGATGAAAAAATTTTCTCCTCTTCTTCTTTCCTATTTTTCTTCCCTCCTGATATCAAATCCGGTGGGGTTGCACATAGAATCTGGTTATATAATATCTGTTTATACTTTTTTAAATTACTTCAATATTTAATCTTCCCTGCTCCCCCACTCCCCTACTCCCAAGTATATAATAACAACCGGATTTGATATGACTCCTGAGTGCTGACTCCTCTTTCATTATTTATAACTATTCAACCGAACAGAATAGACATCTCCAATAATCAAAAATAAAATCAATTATTTCACCCTACTCCCTACTCCCTACTCCCTACTCCCTACTCCCTCTTTTCCGCAGAGGTCTAATATAAAAGCCAAAATCCACTATAAGTCATCCCAGAATCATCTGGTTGTACTAACAGAAAATGCAACCCCTGACTATGTTGTTTTCTCTCTTCATAAACTTGAGCTGCTAATGACACTTCTTGGTCTGAAAAAGTAGCAACTACCCACCGATCTACTAATCCCGCTTCTAAAATTAACCCATCAGGATCGCCAGAAACATACTTTAAAAAGTATGGTTGCGCTGCTTCTAACCATTGAGCTAATCTCATAGACTGACGACCTCCATCTATAACAACCCCTGGTATAGGAAGTGTTGAAGACAATCCTAAATTTAAGGGTAAAAGAAATTCGGGTACTGCCACAATAGGAATTGGGCGCTCAATAATATCTTTAATATTACCCGCAGGTAATGTAGCAAATCTCCAGCGATCGCCCCAAAGATTTTCAGCTAATGGTACGGGTGGAGGAGAATCTAATTTTAAGGGATCGTAAGATTCCCCAGTATATGTTTCCATCCTCTGATATTGTTGCGCCCTATCTAGTAACCATTGTTTTAAAGCAGTAGTATGTCTAGTCGCTTCCACTTTTACCCCCAAAATTTGAGCTGCAGTTTCAATTAAACCCAAAGATTGAGGTCGAAATACTTGAATTGTACTTGGTAAATCCTGGCCTTGACCCACTTTTTGTAGTTGCTCCACTAGCCAATTGGCATTAACTTCTGACTGGGGACAAATAGCAGTAAATTCTAAGCTACGAGTGGGAGTACAAATTAATAATTCCCATAACTGTTGGCCTTGTTGATCCTTGAGTGGACGGCGATAATAATCTGCTTGCCAAATAGTTCTATTATTCATTTATTTTTGGAGTAAAGAAGGAAAATTGCCTGGTTGAATTACTCTTGGCTACAATTAAAAAATTGTCAATCTATTTATATTTGATTAGATGCTATGGTTAATCCTGCCCTGAGTGAATTTGGTGCAACTATGTCCCGCCTCACAGGTGTGCGGGCAATTATGGCAGATATTATTGCTACCCTACGAGCAGGCCAGGGTCAGGAGTTTCTCAACTTTAGTTCAGGAAATCCCCTGGTTTTGCCAGAAGTAGAAAAGTTGTGGCGGGATTGTACCACAAAATTATTGGCAAGTCCAGAATATGGGGAAGTTGTGGGGCGTTACGGTTCATCTCAGGGTTATCAACCGTTGATTGATGCAGTTATTAATGATTTTAACCGTCGCTATGGACTTAATTTAAGCGATCGCAATATTTTAATTACTCCTGGTTCTCAGTCTATATATTTCTATGCTGCTAATGCTTTTGGTGGATATACTAGCAGCCAAACTCTGAAAAAAATTGTTCTACCTCTGAGTCCAGATTATACAGGTTATGGGGGAGTGAGTTTAGTGCCAGATGCGGTGGTCGCTTATAAACCGACTCTGGAAATAGATGCTGAATCTCATCGCTTCAAATATTGTCCAGATTTTAGTCAGTTGGTCATTGATGAAAATACTGGCTGTGTCATTTTCTCACGCCCCTGTAATCCGACTGGTAATGTGATTAGTGCTGATGAGGTGAAGAAAATTGCAGATCGGGCCGCTGTTTATGATGTGCCAGTATTTGTGGATGCTGCTTATGCTCCTCCATATCCAGGATTAAATTTTGTGGAGATGGAGCCAATATTTGGGGACAATATCTGTCATTGTATGAGTTTATCGAAGGCTGGACTTCCTGGAGAAAGAATTGGTATTGCCATTGGGGACGAACGAATAATTGAGGTTTTGCAGGCTTTCCAGACTAATATGTGTATTCATTCTCCTCGTTATGGACAAGCGATCGCTACTTATGCAATTAATTCTGGGGCCTTGGCAGAAATTTCTACTGAAGTAATTCGGCCTTTTTACAAAAATAAGTTTTCAATTTTAGAATCAACTTTATCAAAAGCTTTACCAAAAAATTTGCCCTGGTTTCTCCATCGTTTTGAGGGAGCAATTTTTGCTTGGTTATGGTTGAAAGATTTACCGATGACTGACTGGGAGCTTTATCAAAAGTTGAAGGAGGTGGGGGTTATTGTGGTACCTGGGAGTTCTTTTTTCCCTGGTTTACGGGAAGAATGGCCTCATAAACAGGAGTGTATTCGGATTAGTTTAACTGCTTCTGATGAGGATATTCAAGAGGGAATGGAGCGTTTAGCTAAGATGGTGATTTCTATTTTTTAAAGCACGTCTACTAACCTTATTTAATATAGCTATTATCCAAGTTAGAGTTAACAATAATTTTGCAGTTGGAGAGATTATTTATAGTAGTCTGACTATTGTTGATAAGATTTACTTGGAAGTTTCTATAATGTAAGCATTCAGCTATCAGCTATTAGCTATTAATTCATTGCCTTTAGATCGTTGATTAATTGATAATTGATCATGGGTAATTGATAATTACCTCGGGTTTTAACCGTTACCGAATTGAATATAAGGAAATATCCTAGCACTTTTTTTTCCCTTAAAAGGAGAGGGTTCAAGGCGCGAATTATTTAATTATTAAGTAAGCATTCAGCGGTCAGCTATCAGCTATGAGTTATTCACTCATTATCTTGGAAGGAGGAATTAGTATTTAAGGAGTGAAATATGTTTGCGCAGCATTCCGCAGGAAATGAAATAGTCCTTTCAACTAACCTTGGTCATTACTTGATTATTTATTTCATTTCAAAAGCTGATAACTGAATGCTAATAGTTGAATGCTTAATTATTTTACTTGATTATTTATTTCAAAAGCTCAGGACTTACCTATAACCACCGTATATAGCAAACGGCCGTTTGCCCCTACAGATGGTGTATAATTTCGTATTTTGCGTAAGTCCTGAAGCTGATGGCTGAATGCTTACATTATTAATTATTAATTATTCGGTAATTAGTATTGAGAGATTTAAAGAGAATTAAAAGTATTGAAAAAAACTGCCCTCGAACGCGATAAGTCTATATTCATTCTATTTCCTAGTCCCTAAAATTATCAATATATGTACTTTCTCAAGTAGGAAACTTTTGTATAAGTTTGTTAAACACATTAAGCAAGTTGTCATAGTATAAACTTAAAAAAATACATACAGCAGTTTCCGAAGCTATGAGGTAGAGTTGTTTTGATTCTTTTGTGTTCCCTGTTCCCTATTCCTTGTTCCCTCTTAAGCAAGTTGTCATAGTATAAACTTAAAAAAATACATACAGCAATTTCCGAAGCTATGAGGTAGAGTTGTTTTGATTCTTTTGTGTTCCCTGTTCCCTATTCCTTGTTCCCTCTTAAGCAAGTTGTCATAGTATAAACTTAAAAAAATACATACAGCAATTTCCGAAGCTATGAGGTAGAGTTGTTTTGATTCTTTTGTGTTCCCTGTTCCCTATTCCTTGTTCCCTCAAACCTAAAATTTTGTACTTCATAAAAACGGTAAAAGCTTTATAAATAAAAGGAGTATAAAACGTATGAATTCCTCAATTTATAGTATTGCAATTGAATCCACTGCTGGAATTGCTAGACATTATTTTATTTCGTCTGACGGAACATTTGAAAATTCAATTGGATGGGGTCCTCTAGGAATTGAATATCAAGGAAAAGAGGCAGAATTAACAGTTGAACAAGAACAACGAGCTTGTGAATATTTACACAAATTTGGCAAGTACAATATTCATACTAATAATTGTGAAATGTTTGCTTGGTATGTGATTACTGGAAGACATTATTCTAGGCAAACTCAAGAAAAAATTCATACTGCAATTGGAGCTAAAATGGTTTCTCTTATACAACCTGTTTTGACAGCTAGAGAAATAGTTAATTATCAGTATGAACAAGCAATAGTTTGTAAATTTAATGAAGACCTGGAAAAAGCAAAACTTGCTCGCTTAAAATCAGAGCAAACTATGCGTGATGATTTTTGGAAAAAAAGAGATGCCAAGGAAAATTAGATTTGAGAATAAGTTAATTTCCTAAAGCTGATAGCTGACCGCTGAATGCTTAGATGCTAAGATAAATAAATATCCTACAGATAGAAAAAACACTATTTAAAAATGATAACTGTCAAATAAGCAAGAGAAAAAGCAATATCTTTTCTTAGTAACCAAGGACTTGAAAGAGAATTTATTGAAAATGCCTCAGTCAAACTTGATGATGCCGAAAAATTGATTAATATTAGCCGTCAAAAAAATCATCAAAAAATATTAGAAATTGGCACGTTTGTCGGAGTTTCCACTGCTGTATTAGGATTGTGTCTACCAGAGTCAAAAATTGTTTGTGTCGATGCCGATCTTCCTGTAGAACTTCTCAATCTTCTTTGCGTTAAACAATTTGAAATTAAAAATAAACAAACTCATTTATATTTTGTTGAAAAAGTGCTTAAACACTTTGAATTTTTGACAATATTTACCTTAAAACGAGGTTTTTTTTCTTGCGGTTTTCCCAACCAAGAAGATTTAGATAAAGTTGTAAATTATGGGATTAACCTTGAAGACAGAGAAATTATTGGTCGAGAAGTATGTGAAGAATATGGACCATTCGATCTAGCATTTCTGGATGCAGATCATAGAACGGAGGCGGTCAAACAAGACCTAACACTACTTTCTAGTTATATTAAACCAGAAGGAACAATAATTCTTCATGATGTTGGTTTAGATTATTGGGGACAACAAGTACGACAAGGTGTGGAATTGTTCTTAAAAGAACATCCTCAAAAAAAATTTAATGTTGAAGGTGAAATTGGCTTTATCTCTTAACGTTTTGTCAGCAACGAATGATTCTTAAAACTTACAGCAGTTTTGGAGTTGATGAGGTACAAAATTTTAGGACTTTAGGTAGGGAGTAGGGAAAAAAATATTCATCTTAAAACTGTACCTCACGCTTCCTAAAAAGTGCTGTAAAATTGGGTCAAAAATTCCAGATACCGAGTATCAAGCATTGTTTTAGTCAGATACTCGGTTGATTTTTTATATCTTAATCTTTCTCAATATCAAATTTTATAGCAATGAGCGCTGGTATCTTTACAAATCGCAGGAGGGGCTAAATAGCTAAAAGTCTTATATTATCGGCAATTTACTCCCCCAGATGAGCTGTTGCCTGTTGCCTGTTGCCTGCGCACAGCGCTATAGAAGCTACATATAGCAAAGAACGAGTTGGTATTTGACTTATGCTAGTGTTTTTCCTAATATTTCCTATTCCCTTATTACAACTTTCAATAAATCATTTTTATTTGTAACTCAAATAAAGTCATAATCAGAAATGGTCAATCTTAGTCATCGATACAAACCGAAAATTCCCTTGCTCAAAGTGAAGTTCTAAAGAAAATGAAAACTTTCCTGATCAAAGCAAAGTTCTCAAGAATAAGCTATAAGTAATAATACAATGAGGGGTATAGCCCCTCGCTGCGATGACAAATTTATCAAGGATGTCCAATGCTAAAGACTTTTCCCATTGATACAACGCGAAATATCAATCCTCTCAGCAATAACTTCAGAGTCAACAATTTCAACAGATATACCGTAGCCATTCCTGACGATGAAATGACTGAATCAGAATTCTTACAACTCTCAACAATGCCTAGTTGTATTAGCCTTGACCTAGAAAATTTAAAATCCTTTGAAGTAGTAGACCATCAGTTTAAAAATTGGGGCCTAACTTTCTCTAATGCAATTGCGATTGAACCATCAAACCCTGCTTTTGCAGTGCCTCCAGGCGTCAAAGTCTTAATGGGAGCGCCAAAAAGTGGCCTAATAGAAATTCACTTTAAATCTCCAGTCAAGTTTGTCAGTGGAGTAGTCACCAGTTCTCGCCGAACAGTCTTATCAGCTTATAATCAAAATGAAGAACTTCTGGCCAAAGACGAAACCTCCGCCTCAAACTTACTTAACTCTAATTCACATATTTCCCCAAATGCTCAATTAACTGTGAATGCCCAGAACATTCACAAAGTTAGTTTCTACGCTTTTGAGGGTCAACTAATAGTTGTTGATTTGAAGTTTGGCTTCTGAAACTCCCCAAAAGTTCCATCGAGCTTCAAGATTTGAGAACTTGTCCTAACTTTTCTTAAAAGTGCTATGATTGACTAGTATCCTGGCTAAAGTGCAGGAAATTTTATATAGTGTCAAATCCCAATCCTCTGTCCATATTTGTCCCCTGGTTACATTTTCACCAACCTCCGATTTGGAATAATGGTCAACTACAGGGCAACTTAGAAAAAATGCTTGGCAGTGAAGAAAACTCTGAAGAGCATTGGAATGCTCAATGGTTTGCTCAAGCATACAAAAATCCTGCCCGTTATGCGAAACAACTCATACAAGAAGGTCATCAACCCCGGATGATGGTAGATTACTCTGGAGTATTGCTCGAAGAAATGGCCAAACTTTCTACCAATGGCATTTTTTCTCATCTTCACGTTGATAATGAACCAGTAGGAGATGTGATTAGTCTCTGGCGAGAAGTTCTCACAGAATATTCAGACACAATAGAATTTACTGGTAGTGCATATAGTCATTGCTATTTTCCGGCCACTCCTGAACGAGACCACGAAGCTCAAATTATGGAATGGCGACGAGTCTTTGCCGATTTATTTGGGACAGAGGCACTATCGCGGATAAGAGGGTTTTGGTTGCCAGAGATGGGTATGACAGGAGACCCTGCTGAAGCATTAAAATTTGTGCGTCTGTTGAAGAAGTGCGGTTATGAATGGATTATTTTACCTAATGCAGCGTTGGAACATCCTGAAGGTTGGAGTACGCCAGAGTTAGAAAATCGAGTGCATTGGTTGGTGGTAGAGTCAGGTGGTGAGTCGGAACGTATTCTCTGTGTGGTTAGGGATACGGATATGGGTATTCGACAGCAAAGTGGTCAAAATGCTGATGGTTGTATTAGTGATGTCCGATATCGTGGGCAAGAAGTGGGAATGAAATCGCCTGCTTTGGTAGTGCCGACTTCTGATGGGGAAAATGGTAATGTGATGATGTTTGAATATTTTAAGAATTCTTTTGCTCCTCTATTTCGGGAGAGCGATCGCTGGTCTGATGTAGGTTTTCTGACTGTAAGTCAATATATCGATACATATTTATCAGAGGGTTCAGTGACAGAGGTAAGACTTAAGTCAACCGGGGGTTCGTGGATCGGCGGTCATCAGCAATGGCAAGAGGGAGACCTTAGACAACAGGTATTGGCAGCAGTTGAAAAGTTGAGTCAAGATTATGCCAAGGTTGTAGAGTCTGGTAAGGGGTCTGCTGAAAAAACTAGAGCGTTATTGTTATGTGAAACCAGTTGTTTTGTTTATTGGGGTTCTGATTTTTGGGCAGAGCAGGCAAAGTTATTTATTGAGTGGGCAAGAGCAATGTTATAGAACCTGCTTGAGATATTTTTAATTTAAAAAGACAGAGCGAAGTTTGGGTAAGTTTAGTAGAACGGAGACCAGAATAGAATATTTCACAATTACTCCTGACTTCTGAGAACTGACTTCTGAGGACTAACTCCTGACTATTAGCTCAACTCAAGCAGATTTTTTTCAGTCCAACTGTGATTAAATATTAATTCATAAATGCGGTTATGAATTTTCAGCAAATCATTTTGCTTAATTACCAGTCCTGATAAACATAATTCTTTTTCTTCTGGAATGTTTGTTCTCATTATCTCTTTTTGCTCTAATAATTGTTGATAAATTTCGAGCATTTGTCTTCTATTTTTACTATGAAAAATACGATCGCGTATTGTTTTTAAATGTTCTGGTTCATCTTGACTTTCCCAATTTTTCAGGATTTTTTCTTGTACTAAGTTTTCTATCCACTTAGCTTCACCATTGACTGGAATTGGTATTTCTGAATTACGAATTAATTGACATAGTTTTTGAGTTAAAAAAGGTTGTCCTCCAGTCCAGTTTAATATTTCTTGCAGCATGGTTTGAGGATTACTAACTTTTTCTGTTATTCCATATAATAAAGGTTGTGCTTCATGTTTTTTGAAGCTTTCTAGTTCAATTGTTTGACCAATGTTAAAAGGGGTTCTTCTCATATCAGTCATTAATTCTGAAGGAGTTGCTACCCCAAAAAAAGCAAAGGCGAGATTCTGGTATATAGATTCTGGATGAATCATTCGTTTATTGTAGCAAGAGCGTATCAGGGCAAAAAAGTCATTTACTGGAAATTTCAAGCTTAAAATTGTATCAACTTCATCAAGAAAAATGAAGACTTTTTTGATAGATTCATCGTTCTCATTATTCAGTTCTACTAATAAAATATCTTCAATAAATTGACTTAATCTTTGTACTGGAGAAATATCTAATCTGTCATTCCACCAAGTTTTTAATTTGATTAAATTAAATTTTTTCATTAAACGAAAACTGCGCAATAGATCCACTGCTAATCCTTTATACCATTGTTCTACGGTGACGTTTTCATTACCAATTTGAGTTAAATCTATTGCTGCACAATGATGTCCTTCATGGTTGAGATGGTGGATCATTCTGACCATCAGACTAGATTTTCCCATTTGTCGGGCATTTAAAATATAACAAAAATCTCCTTGTTTTAAGGCTTGGTAGAGGATGCGATCGGCTTGCCGGACTACATAAGTAGGGGAATTATTGGGCAAACTTCCACCTACTTTATAATTAAAATCAGAGGTTGGTTTGCCAGTTTTTAGTAGTTCATTTTCAAAGATTAGTTCTGCTTGAGTTGCTTTGAGAACGTCTAAGGTTTGAGATAGTTCTTTTGTGCGTTCTTCTACTCTTTGTTCTAGGGTTTGATAAAGTCGGGAATTGTCGATAGAAATTGCTGCTTGAGCAGATAAAATGTTTAATAGTTCGACTCTTTCTGAGGTGAATGTATCTGTGGTTAAATTATTTTCTAAATAAACTATTCCGCTTAATTGACCTTGATTAATTAAGGGAGTACAGAGAATTGATTTACTTTTTGTGGCGATTATATAAGGGTCATTAATAAATTGTCCTTCGTGAGCTGCGTCGTTGAGAACAATATTTTCTTTGGTGCGAATTACATAGTTAATAATGGTGGTTGGTAATATGGGAATTGATGTTTGGGGGTCTATAGACTCGATGGGAATAGATTGTAAAATTGTTACTTCATCGCTGTTGATTTTTCCTTGAGCTTCTATAACCCAATTTCCTTGATGGTAGAGAATTAAAAATCCTGTTTGTGCTCCAGCATTTTCGATGGTAATTTTCATTAAATTGTGCAGGAGATTTTCCAGCTTAATTTCACCATAAATTGCTTGAGATGCTTTCATTACTGTGGTTAAGTCGAGAATTTCTCCATGATTACCGGAGGTAGAAATAGTTGTACTAATACCTTTTGATTTATTTTTATTTGCTACTCCTAATAAATATTGGGGATATTCCTCTTCTAATTGTTTGACTTTAGCTTTTGCTCCCCAACGGATGTAACAATGATGGGCATTTCTGAGGTAAAATTGACCTATTTCTTGTCTGTAAAGGGCAAGATAAAATTCTGCTGCTCGTTCGTAAGCTAAAGCTTCTTCGTGAATAAATTCATATTTTTTTGCTCCTTGAATGGCGCGATCGTACAGTTGTTGCGCTTGTAAAGTTTGTCCTAATACTCGTGCTTTTTCTGCTTCTACTAAATCGTATTTGTGCTGGAAGTTTTCTGAGCAATTTCCAGTCCACATTTTCATGCTTTCCTGATTTTTTTCTACTTGTTTGAGTAATTGTTTCTGTTTAATTGGATCTGAATTATGGTAATTAGCTAGGAAAGTAAGAGATGAATAGAAATTCTGCTGAGGTGCAGGCAAGTATTTGGAACAAGCATCAATATTTTTTTGAGCTTTGATTAGATAATTAAGGGCTTTATCGTATTGTTTGAAAAAGTAAAGTAGAAATATTTTTGCAAAATAAGCTATAAATAACAACCATGTATTTTTATTTTCACTCCAGTCATCTAAATACGATTCTTCTATTGATAAAGAATCACCAATAACAATAAAATCTTTTTGCTCATTAATTAAATTGTTTACTATTTGATTACAGATATGTTGAAAATTAATACAGTATTCTATTTGAAGTTTCTGAATCAAAGGAAAATATTCTTCATCTTTTTTCAAAATATTTTCTAAACTATATCCTCCAAATAAATTGATAAGATGATAACTAATGAAACAGTAAAAAGCAAAAAGATAATCTCCTACATCTATGCCTTTTTGAAAGCCATATAAGCATTTTTTATGGACTTCAATATTTCTCAAATATTCTTTCCAATGCCATGCACAGCCATAATACATATGGATTACCAGAGCATCTAGTGAGGGCATATAATACTTATCTTGCAACTTTAGAGACAGCTGTCCAAACTGATATGCTAAGTTAGTATCGTTAGTGGGAAGAAAACTGTAAAAAATATAGCTAGCAGCTGCTTGAGAAGGATTACCATATTCAATACAGAGATTAATTTGCTTGAATATACACCAATTTACTAGAGGTGAATTGGTAGTAGCTATAGAAGGTACTATCTTTTGTAAAATTAGTATCGCCGAAGTTTTATAAGGATTTGTAAGTTTTGGAAGATGAATTAAATCCTTAATCTGTTTATTGTTTAACAGACATTCTAAATGCTTAGATTCTTGATTGGTTCTTTTTATGATTTCATCACCATCTTGAGGCACATCAATGTCAATTTTGGGTAATGCCAATGCCTTACAAAAATTTTCTATTGCTTTTTGTTGCTTCAGTTCAGCAAAATAAGATAAACTCTTAATCTCATATATCTTTACTTTATCTAAAGTCTCGTAATTTTTACTTAGCAAAATCTCAGAGCAATCTTGAACTCTTAGATAATTAGCTGTTAAATAAAGAAGTTCTAATAATTCTAGATGAATTTCAAATATTAATGAACTTTGGTAATTCCATTGGTGAAAATCTAAAAGTTTTACCCCTGTTTCTAAATACTTTAATGCTATTTGATAAGCAGTCGATGCTTTAGCTTTTTTTCCAGCTTGAAAATTTAATTTAGCTAACTCATCTTTTTCTAATTGCTCATAAATTAAGTCTAAACCTTCGTTAAGTTGATTAACAATATCAAAAATATTATTCTGTAATTCATCTTCTTGAATATTTTTTAGTAGCAAACGACCTACTTGTAGATGAACCTGCTTTTTTTCTGCTTCTGGTATCAAATAATAAGCAGCTTGTTGTACTCGGTCATGTAAAAATTTGTAGGAAATATATGTAGAATGTTGAGATGAGATGTCTGAGCTATTTGATAATTCTTCTGAACTCCAAAGCAAAGGAACTTTATAATTATTGTCTAGAGGAATTATTAAACTTTCATCTAGAGCTGACTGTATTTCTTTAGCTGTGACTGTTTGAGATTTATTATTAACGATCGCCAGAATTTCTAAATTAAAATTATTGCCGATACAAGCAGCTAATTTAAGAACTTGTTGAGTTTTTTCATCCAATTTTTCAATTTTATTTACCATCAATTCAACTACATTATCGGTAATCGATACACTTTCAATTTCTTCTATATCCCATTGCCAGTAACTAGGAGATTGAGCTGGTTTAAATGCTAAGAAACTTTCTTGATATAAATAATTAAGCAGTTGAGTGATAAAAAATGGATTGCCTCCTGTTTTTTTGGCAACTAATTCCGCTAAAGGTTTGGTGATTTCTGTGGAGCAATTTAGAGTTTCAGCGGTTAATTGATTAATATGATGAATTTTTAATGGTTCGAGGGTAATCTCCGATACTGCTACTTGTGCAGTCTGAATTTTCTCTAAAGTGTTGACTAGGGGATGAGTAGAATTAACTTCATTATCTCGATATGCTCCAATTAACAGAAAATATTGGTTGTCAGGATCTACAATTAGTTGCTCAATTAAGTTCAGAGATGGTAAATCTGCCCATTGTAAATCGTCAATAAAGATTACTAAAGGATGTTCTTTTTGACAAAAGACACTCAGAAATCTTTGAAAGAATAAATTAAATCTATTTTGATTTTCGCTAGCTCCTAATTGTTCTACTGCTGGTTGTTGAGCGATGATTTTTTCTAGCTCAGGAATTACATCAATAATAATTTGACCGTTATTTCCTAGAGCTTCTAGGATTTGATTTTTCCAATTTTGTAGGGTAGTTTCTGGTTCACTTAGTAGTTTACGGATTAATTCTTGAAATGCTTGAGAAATTGCTGAATAAGGAATATCTCTCTGGAGTTGGTCAAATTTTCCACTAATAAATTTTCCTCGTTTTTTTGTAATGGGTTTGTGAATTTCATTGACTAATGCTGATTTGCCTATTCCTGAATAACCAGAAATTAGAATCATTCCTGTGGTTCCCAGACTAACTTGCTCGAATACTGTTAACAGTTGCTCGACTTCTTGTTCTCTACCATAGAGTTTTTGAGGAATCTGAAATTTATCACAAATATCTTGAGTTGCTAAAGGAAAGTCTGAAATTTCTCCTAAAGTTTTTAATTGCTCTAGACAGGTTTGTAGGTCTGCTTTGATTCCCTGAGTACTTTGATATCTTTCTTCTGGGGTTTTTGCTAATAGTTTGTTGATGATGTTAGAGATAGAATTAGGAATATCGGGAATTAGTTGATGTAGTGGTAATGGTTGTTGGGCAATATGACAATGAACTAACTCCATGAGGTCAGTTGTTTCAAAAGGTAGTTTATTGGTTAAAAGTTCATAGAAAGTTACCCCGAGAGAATAAAAGTCGCTACGATAATCTATACCTCGGTTCATTCTACCTGTTTGTTCTGGGGCGATATATGCTAAGGTTCCTTCTAGTTGCTTGGGGGGAACGACTGTGAGAAATTCTTGGGATAAACGGGTAGATATGCCAAAGTCAATGATTTTTAGTTGTTCTGTTTGGGGGTTATAGACAATATTTGAGGGGTTAATGTCTTTGTGGATAATATTAGACTTATGAATTGCTGCTAGACTTTCTGTTGTTTTGATGGCGATGGTTAGAAAGTTTTCTAAGTTTAATTGAGATTGGGATAGTAATGATTTTAGAGATTGACCGCCGAAGTCTTCTAGAAGTATTACTAAACTATTTTCATATCTTTGTAAGTCGTAAGCTTTAATAATACTATCTGCATTTAAAGAACGAGTAATTTTATATTCTTGTTTGTAACGGGTGAGTTCAGAAGCAGTAGGGTAGTTTTCTTTCAGGATTTTCAGAATAATAGATTGATTATCTGGCTTTAGGGTGGCTCTATAAACTAAGGAGTTAGAACTTTCATAGATTTTTTTGATGATTTCATAGTCTTTCATCATATTTTATCAAGTAAGTAAGGTTTTGAGGTAGTTATTTTTACCAGTGAAGGAGTGGCTCTTCGTACTTAATTGTACCCATAAAAAAATCCCGCACTTGTTACGAGGCGGGTGAAGTCTATCCTAAATGTCAAGATTTTTAAAGATGTAATTAGCAACAACTAACTACAGGTTGTTGGAATATAAGGATTTTCTGAAAAATATGTATCTTCTTCTCTGTTAGCTATCCAATTATCCAAATCTTCTATTGTCACTGTTGAATTTCCGATTGGGGGGCATGGAGGATAGGGAATTTCAAATGTAAACAGGTATGCAGAATTGATATCTGGATCTTTCATCACTCCATTAAAAGAATTAATGTTGACATTAAATAAGTAACCAAGGAACTCAGTATCGCTTTCACCCAGTTCAAATTCGTCAAAGATAGGAAAAATATATTTTTCATTTATCTCTGGACCAAAAACAGCTTGCAGCAAGTCCCATTCTTTACCTGGACATTGAGGACTAGCTCTGAACAATTTTTTTAAATTTTCACCGACTTCATCACCTGTAGTTGGTTTCATAAAGTAAGCTTTTAATTCATTAGCAGTATTTTTTTTATCTGCATTTTCCGGACTCTCTTCATCAGCCCATCGCCAAATATAGGTAATGATTTGAGAAATTTGCTTTGCTTGCTGATAAAGACGCGTGAGAAACTCTACCGAATGAGAATTTATATTTTTTTCTCTCGATAGTTTACTAATTTTACTAGCCTTATGAAATAAATTACGACCTCCAAACATAAGTTCTCTCCTTTTTTTTATTAATTAAATCAAACCATAAAAATATCTGGGATTATCCCAAACAATTTTGTTCACCATATTCTTGAGATAACTTTTCCTTAAGCTCTACAACACTTTTAACAGTATATGACTGACAATCCATTTGTGGATAATCTGAGCCAAAAGTTAAATTTTCAGAGCCAAGTAAATCAACTATTTGAGAAATACAAGGTACTTATGGATCAACCGCAATATATTGACGACAAAGATACTCTATACATCAGTATAGATAGCATATCTTGAGACTTCCCAATGTTAATTTTTGTATTTTTCATTCAACCGTCACCAGACTCTAAAAGGCCCACCTGCAGTTAAGGATGAAACTTTATTAAACTTGAGAATAAATTTCTGTGACTGTAGTACTCAGAACTTGACATTCATCTTTTGTTTCTCTATTAATAACTTGTGACATCCACATATCACAATCTTTACAAGCTGTTCTTTTTTCTAATTCATTCAATATTAAATCTCGTCGCAGTTGCTTAAATAATTCTCCAGACCAAATTTCTTGTAATGTTTGTTGATGATAATCTCCTAAACTTTCAATATCTTTGTCAAAGCCTAATCTAAATAAAGTTTCTATACAATAATATATTCTGCCATCGGGCAAGACTGCCATTTCTATAAAAGGAAATAAACAAGGCCACCTTTCTTGAGCTTTTTGTTGATAATATTGGAGAGATTTTTGTACTGCTTGATTAGTTTTTTTGAGTCGCATATTGGTTTGTTGATATTCGGCGACATTTAAAATAAAAATACTATTTACTTTCGATAACCAACGATTAAAAAATAGTTGTTCTTCTGCTTCTGTTACATCTTGATTTCTGACAAAGGATGTTCTGACTTCACAGGAAATTCCTAATTTATCTCTAATTTTCAGGAAATTAATTACATTAGATTCTACTCGGTTAAAATCAGCTCCTCTAACTTTTAAATAAGTTTCTGGAGTTGCTGCATCAATACTAATATCAATACTGGTTAATCCGGCTTTTAATAATGCTGTAGCTCTAGTCTCATCCAGCAGTTGACCATTAGTTGTCAGATGAACTTTAGGAACTCCTTGCTGTCTACAGAGTTGAATAAAATCTATAATTTGAGGATGTAGAAGAGGTTCTTCAACACTGCCAATAAAAATGGTAATTCCGGCTTTGCCACAGTCTTGTGCTAGTCGTTCCATCATTTGCCAAGACATCTGTTTTTTCCCTTGAAAAAAGTCTGTGGTATGAGTTGGTTTTAACAGAGAACTGTGATAGGGACACATGACACATTTGAGATTGCAGGTATTACCGACAATTACTCTGACATAAGAGGGATTAATTGCTTTTCCATAATGGTCAGTAAAGTAATGTAGTTGTTCATCAATATCAATTTCAGATATTAAGGTCAAAGGAATGCGATCGTTTTTTTTACCTGTTAAGAAATCTTCAATTTGTGGCTGTAATTTATGCCAGATGTTACTGAATTGTTGGGGATATAAATAGGCTAATATCGGATAAGTGGGTAAACCTAATTCTGAGAGAATAGGCAAAGTTGGTTGAAAAACAATTATGGAATTATCTTCTTTGGCTGTAAGTAATAATTTTTCTAGGCTTTTTGGATGTAAAGGAATACCATGAGGGGGAATTTCTAGTACCCTATTTGGTATTTTCCAGTTATCATCGATTGGGGTAGTTAATAGTTTTTGAGGATCGTTGATCATCATTTTTTTGTTACTTGATTAAGATATGTTTATGGAGTCTGTTAGTATTTTAGTTATTGTTTTTCAAAAAAACATCCCGCATTTGTGATGAGGCTGGTACAGTCTATCCTAAATTTCAAGATTTTTAAAGATGTAACTAGTAACAACTTGCTGTTAGTTGTTGGAATATAAGGATTTTCCGAGTTCTAACTGTGGTCATGTAGTAGAAAAATTACCTCTAAAGATTAGAGAGTGGGATTGTCACTCCTGTGGTAGTCACCATGATAGGGATATAAATGCAAGTATAAATATTTTGGCTGCTGGGCTAGCAGTGTCAGTCTGCGGAGCGACCGTAAGATCTGAAGGGAACAAATCCCAGAGGACAGGTGCGATGAGGCAGAAAACCCCTAACAGCAATGCTAGGGAATCCCGCGCTGTCTCGTAAGAGCAGCGTCGGGAGGATGTCAACACTCTACTTTGTGTAAGTCCCATTATTGAATTCTCATTCCTGACTTCAGCGATCGCTATTTGAAAAGTTTTAATTATCAATTTCAGCTTCTAATTTTAAATTTTTCAACTTTGTCATCAACCTCTGACAAAAAACATCAAAAAAAGCCTCAATTAGCTAACGGAGTTTCAATAGTTTCAGCTTTCCCATGATAAAATTAATAGATAATAATCCAAGGGTATTTGTGACTTGATAAGATTTTTAAGCCCAAAACCATGATTATTTCGTTGTTTTTCAAGAAATTACCTGATATTTATTCAACAAAGATTGACTAATTTTCATCAGTTGCTCTAACAATGGTTTGACGTAGTTACAAATATATGGTAATGGCTAAATATCTTCCAAACTATAGCACTACATCTTTTAGTGAGGACGATAAATTTTAGTTATAGCAGTACGCAAATAGGTTAGGGCAATTGTAAACACTCAAACTCAATCAGGGATTACTTCTGACTTCTGACTTCTGACTTGCGCGTAGCGCTATAGAGCAACATATGATAATATCCATATCTGAAACTATTAATTTACTAAATAAGTATGTTGCTTCAAAATACACAAATGACTGCACAAGATTTCCTTGCACAACTTGATGAGATTATTGAAAAACAACATTTACTTAAGCATTCTTTCTACCAAATGTGGAATGAAGGAAAACTTTCTCTAGAAATGTTGCAAGAGTATGCTCAAGAGTATTATCTACAAGTTCATTATTTCCCCACTTATGTTAGTGCTACTCATGCAGCTTGTGATGATTTAGAAACTCGTAAAATGCTCTTGGAAAATCTCATGGAAGAGGAAATGGGAGCAGCAAATCATCCGGAATTATGGTTACGTTTTGCGGAAGGTTTGGGTGTAAAACGAGAGGCAGTTAAGAATAGGCAACATTTAGCAAAAACCAAGGAATCTGTAAGTATTCTCAAAGAGTTATCCCGCAGTGAAAATCCGGCAAAAGGTTTAGCTGCTCTTTATGCTTATGAGTCTCAAATTCCTGAAGTAGCTACTACTAAAATTGCTGGTTTGAAAGAATTTTATGGCATTAATTCTGAATCAGCTTTAGCCTTTTTTCAAGTACATGAAAAAGCTGATGAAATTCACAGCCAAGTTACAAGAGAAGCATTAGTAAAAATGTGCGAAACTGATGTTGAAAAACAGGAAGCATTATCAGCAGCAGCTAAGGCAGTAGATGCTTTAAATTTATTGCTTGATGGTGTTTATGAAGAATATTGTCAAGCTGTAAATTAACTAAATTTACAATCAAAAGTTTTAAATAATTAGGTTACTGATGAGAGACTAGGGGTTTTACATATCTGCCTCTAGTCTTTTGAATAGTAATTATTCAAATTGATTCTATATTATAGCTTATTAATTGCTCCTTGAGGCATATTTCCTGATAAAACTTGAATAATATTTTTAGCTGCTTCAAGAGCAATATCATGGCGAATTTCATCAACAGCGGAACCTATATGAGGTGTAAAAAAAGTCTGATTTTTCTCGGTTATTAATGCCTCACAAATGTCTTGAGGACGATGAGGAATTGCCCAATCTTCCATCTCAAATACATCAGCAGCATATCCAGCTAAATGTCCTGATTGAATTGCTGAGGCGATCGCTGTCTCATCTACAACTGACCCCCGACAAGGATTAATTAGGAAACTGTTTGGTTTCATCTGAGCTAAGGTATCTTGATTAATCAGATGATAGGTATTAGGAATTAAGGGTACCATTAATACTACATAATCACTAATTGTTAAGAGTTCTTCTAAAGACACTCTAGAGATTTTCCAGACAGTTTCTTGTTCTACAGATAAGGGAATAGGATCGCTGTAGAGTAAATTCATTTCAAATCCTACTAATCTTTGAGCTAAAGCTTTTCCTAATTTTCCCATCCCTACAATTCCTAGGGTTTTATGTAATAATCCGGTACTATAAAGTTGTGGTTTCCATCCTTGAAAGTTAGTATCACGAATTAGGCGATCGCCTTCTAACATTCGACGACCTAATCCAATTAGTAAACCAATGGTTAATTCTGCTGTGGGTGCTGCTAATAAATCGGGAACAATTGTGAACCAAATACCTCGTTTTGTACAAGCATCTATATCAAAATTATCATAACCTCTTAAAGCTCCTGCAATAACTTTTAATTGGGGACAAGCATCTAAAAAACTCGATTCAATATAGTCAGGCATAAATACCATTAAACCTTCAGCTTCTTTAGTTCGTTTGATAATTTCTTCACGAGATAATGTGTCTTGAGTTTGATTGAGAATAACATCACAACTTTGACTCAAATAATCAATAACTTCAGGATGAATCCAATGGGTAATAACAACTTTAGGTTTTTTATTCATAATGAGGAAGGAGGAAGGAAGAAGGAGGAAGGAAGAGGGAAGAAGGAAGAAGGAGGAAGGAAAAAGGAAGAAGGAAGAAGGAGGAAGGAAAAAGGAAGAAGGTTGATTTTTAATAGTAAACATCAAAAACCGAGTTTCTGGCTTCGCCAGCGTAATACCACATTAAAAAAAATGCTACAAAAAGATAGCTGCTCTAATTAATTTTAGATAGTTATATCTATCGTTTGGGTGCATCTCAATGCAAGAATAAAGCCAAAAATTTATAGTTTTTAGGCAACAGGCAACAGGGAATAGAGAATAGGGAATATATAGGAAAAAAGTATTTTTGCAAATATGAGATGCACCCTATAGTTTTTCCCTTTTTTTCAATATTTACTCCTTCTTCCTTCTTCTTTGTTCCCTCTTCCTTCTTCCTTCTTTCTTTGACTAGAATTAAATAAATTTTTGACGTAAATAATTACTTAAACTATCAACTAAAGTAACCATTATTAACACAACCAATAAAAGTGCGGAAACTTCCTCATATTTGAGTAAACGTAAGGCTCCAATAATCTCAAACCCAATGCCACCAGCTCCCACAGCACCTAATACCATTGAAGCTCGAAAATTGTATTCCCAACGGTAAAAAGTCACATCAGCAATTTGAGGAAAAATTTGAGGAAAAATGCTATGAAAAATAATTTGTAAATGATTAGCACCTGCAGATTTTGCAGCTTCAATCGGAGAATTATCTGTATGTTCTATAGCTTCAGCAAAAAATTTTCCCACCATACCAATTGAATGAAATCCTAATGCTAATACCCCAGGAAGTGTGCCAAATCCAACTGCTGCCACAAAAAGAATTCCTAGAATTAATTCAGGAATTGCCCTGGCTATATTTAGAATCATTCTTGATAGGAAATAAACAAAAGGATGAGGTGTAGTATTACGAGCAGCTCCTAAAGAAAGGGGAAGAGAAAGAGCAATAGCCATACCTGTTCCAGCAATACTCATAGCAATAGTATCAACTAAAGGTTTAATCCAGTCTAGAGCGCGACTAAAATCTGGCGGAAACATTTCTCCAACCATGCCAATTAAGTCAGGAACCCCCTCAGATAACCGTTGTCCATCAAGTAATCCCACACTCCCAAAGCTCACTAAAATAATGCCTAACAAAGTCAATGTTTTAGTCAAAGAAATATACCAACTTCTTTGTTGTTGACGGAGCAAACTATCAAATTTATTAGAAGTAACCATTATTTCAGTTATCAGTTATCATTTATCAGTTGTCAGTAAAGATAATTTTTAGAAGAAAATTGACTAATTTTTGTAAACATTCAGCGGTCAGCGGTCAGCCATCAGCCATTAGTTATTGCTTTTCGTTTTACATAAAAGCTTCATTGAAACTTGAGCTGCTTAAGAGCAGGGTTTAGAATTAAATATTACTATACTAATCCGGGTCTTATAGCTGATAGCTGACAGCTTATTTATTATTTACTCAATTCAGCAAAATCAAGATCGAGTAATTTTCCTAAGTCTCTCACCACATTATAATCTTCATCTGTAATTGATTGAAATCCATCTGCTTTAAATGGTTTTAGTATCGCTTCATCTTCTAATTCTAAAAATGCCTGTTGAATTTGTGCTTTAAGTTCAGGTTCTAAATCAGAACGCATTGTCCAAGGATATTGAGGAAAAGGTTTAGATTCAGCAATAATAATTACCTTATTTTTATCAATTGTTCCCCTCTCAACTAAGGCAGTGAAAATGGGTTTGCTCAACCCTCCCGCTTGTGCTTTTCCATTAGCAACAGCAACAGCAACAGCATCATGGGCACCCGCAAAAACTTCTTCATAATTTTCCCCTGGTTTTAATCCTTTTTCCATTAACATTGACTTGGGAATTAAGTGACTAGAAGTAGAAGCTTGATCGCCATAGGCCATAACTTTTCCTTCTATTTTTTCATAGGAATCAATTCCTGATTCTGCATTACCAATAACTAGAGCTTGATAAGTGGTTTTTCCATCTTTTTCTAAAGCAGCAAAGGGTTCAATATTACTTTTAGTTTTGGCTAAAACGTAAGATAATGGACCAAAATAGGCTAAATCTAAACGTCCTTTGCTAGCCACTTCAATCATAGAAGAATAATCAGTGCTGACAAATAATTCAATATCTTTACTTAGTTTATTTTCTAAATAAGTCTCAAGTCCTTGATTATTTTGAATGACAGTAGCTGCAGATTCATCTGGTAATAAAGCAACAACTAATTTATCAGGGTTAGCTTTTATATCTGCTTGTGTAGGCTGATTTTCTGTACTTGATGTTTGAGTATTAGAATTACTACAACTCACTAAACCTAACCAAGCCAAAAAAACCACTATCAAAAAATTTTTTTTGAGGATTAAACTTAACATAATCTGTCTTGACTAAACAATTAATGAAATAATTATAAATCTTGTCTATCAAAAGTCAATCCCTTTTTTTTCTAATGTGTTATAAATAACATTTATGCAGTTTTACTTAAAGGTAGAGTTAGATATATAGCAATTTCCAAAGTTATGAGGTAAAGTTGTTTTTCTTCTTTTCTATTCCCTATTCCCTATTCCCTGTTCCCTTTGATAAATTTCTTCAAGTTGTTGGTTTTTTATCTCTGAAGGACTACCATCAAAGAGAATAGTCCCTTTACCTAATCCAATAATACGATCAGCATATTCTAAAGCTAAATCAACTTGGTGTAAACTAACTAAAGCTCCAATTCCATCTTCCTGACAAATATTTCGTAAATTGGATAAAACTTGATGAGAACTGGCAGGATCTAAACTAGCGATCGGTTCATCAGCTAAGAGAAATTTAGGTTTTTGGGCCAAAGCACGAGCAATTCCTACTCGTTGTTGTTGTCCTCCACTTAAAGCTTTCACAGGTGTTAAAGCTTTGTCTAATAAACCTACTCTTTCTAGACAGTTTAAGGCAATATATTGATCTTTTTTAGGAAGAGGGAATAAACTTCTCAGGGTAGAATGATAAGCTAAACGACCTACTAGAACATTTTTCAGAGCTGTTTGTCGAGGAATTAATTGATGTTGTTGAAAAATCATTCCTGTCCTTTGACGATGTTTTTGTAATATTTTGGGGTGATGTAAATTACTGTTACCTTCAGTAATGACTTGACCACTTGTAGGATGAGTAAGAAAGTTTATACAGCGTAAGAGGGTAGATTTTCCCGCCCCAGAAGACCCTAAAATTACCGTGAATTCCCCTTGAGTAAATTCAACAGAAATGTTCTGTAAAGCTATTGTGCCATCTTGGTAAGTTACCCCCAGATTATTCAGAGAAATCATAATGTTTGATTAGTTAAATGATTAATTAATTTTTCCTAGAGTTTACTTTTTATATCAATATTTGGTCAAGTATATAGCAATTCCCAAAAAGCGTGAGGTACAAAATTCCTTGGTTTTAGGGAGTAGGGAGTAGGGAGTATTCAATAATTAATAATTAATCATTAATAATTACCTCTTCTTTTCAAGGAGAGGATTGACTCAAAGGAAATTTTTTTCTTGTTTCTCCTTTAAAGGAGAGGCTTTAAACCTTAATTATTCGGTAACTCTGGTTTTGTAGGAATCGATAAATAAGAAAAAAAACTGTACCTCATTAGCTTGGGAAACGCTATATTTTGTGAAATTTTTGTCTAAATATCCCCAAGTTAAGTATCTATATTAAACTTCTCCATAAAATAGGGAGTAGGAATAAATAATTGATGTATCTAGTGTCGCTACGCGGAAGTTAAAAGTTAAAAGTCAAAAGTATTGATATATTGAAAAAGTTTAGGCAAGCTATAACCTTCAAAAATTGATGAAAAAATAAACCTCAGTATTTCAAGGTTATAGCTTTAACTGGAGGTATACCAATTTGATAAATGTTTGCTACAAATAGCTAGGGGAATTTTTTAGGTGTCAACCCACCCCTAACCTCTCCCAGGAGGGGAATTCAGGAGTCAGAATGAATAGCTTCGATACCATTTATTAGTTAAAAACTTATCTTATTAGTCAAAGAGACATCTCCTTTCAACAATTAATAATTACCTCTCCTTGAAAAGAAGATAATTGACGCAAAAGGGAAAATTTTTTCTTCTCTTGGTCGATTGGATATGGCGAGGAAACCCGCTCTTGACAGAGCCGCTCCGCTAACGCCATCCCACCCTTCGGGAAGCTGCGAAGATCGACCGCTTTTTTCTCCTTTAAAGGAGAGGTTTTAAACCTTAATTATTCGGTAAAATATTTTGACTGCCCTTATTATTAGTAATATTCTTTTTTCAAATTTATAGTACTAATAACTGATAACTGAAATAACATGAACGAAATTAAAATTCAAAGGCAATACGATGAACTTGCTAATATTTACGATTTACGCTGGCGTAATTATATAATTAATACTCTTACCTTTCTACATAATTGGGAGCAAATTGAGCCACAAGCAAGTATTTTAGATGTTGCTTGTGGCACTGGGGAATTTGAAAGACTTTTGCTTGACAAAAATCTAAAACAAGAAATTATAGGAGTTGATATATCTGAAAATATGTTAAATGTAGCTAGGAAAAAATATCAGGCTTATTCTAACGTTAAGTTTCAACAAGCATCTGTTCATTCATTGCCATTTAACAGTCATTCTTTTGATGTAGTTGTATGTGCTAATTCTTTTCATTTTTTTGACAAACCTCAAGTAGCATTAGGAGAAATGAAACGGGTGCTTAAACCAAATGGTAAAGTAATAATTATTGACTGGAATAAAGATTATTTTGTCTGTAGAATTTGTGACTGGTTCTTACAAATTTTCGACCCTGCTCATCAACAATGTTATACCCAAGCAGAATTACATCAGTTATTAGTATCTGCTCAATTTGAAGTACATTCTGCAACTAAATTTCGTTTAGGAGTTATTTGGGGAATGATGGCTGTAACTGCATTTTTTAGGAGTCAGGAGTCAGGAGTCAGGAGTCAATAGAAATAGCCTATATATCATTTATTAGAGTTATTAGAATAAAACTCTGTTTTTAGTAAAATAGACATTTCTAGGTAAATTTTTCTAACCATTGACGAAATTCACGGAGTAAAGCATTCTCTCCTTTTTCTCCTCGCCTAATGAGAAAGTTTAAAATAACTGACTTGGATAAAATTGGCAAAACATTTGACTTTTATTGTTCCTGATAACTCCAATTTTCCAAACAATAATTGAAGAAGGAGACAGGAGACAGGAGACAGGAGACAGGAGGAAAATTACATGGGGATTCTAACCCCAAGTAATTTTGAACACCGTGTAGACGGTGGGGTATTAAACCCACAAAGAAAATGATAAATAATTTTTCTCCATCAAATCTCCATATTTCTCGGATACCTAAAGCAGCATAAATTGTTAAACGGTCTAAAGAACTGCTGGTAATATAAATCTCAATTGCTAAATCTGGAGGTGGGTCGCGATCTAAATCAAATTTAATTTTACCTCGTACTAATTCCTCATTGGTGATGTAATAACATTCATCAGGTTCAACCCCTTTTTGCAAATCTTTTCGACTTAATGTTGTCGAACCAAGACTTGATATTTCTAATCCTAATACTTCTGTAGTTGTTTGTACCAGTCGTCCTAAAAAACCTTTATTAATTTCATGTTCTGGTAAGGGAGTCATAATTTCTAATGTACCTTGGTCGTAGGTCAATTTTTTACCAGGATTTTCTGCTAAATCTAACAATAATGCTTGATAGGTTTCCCATTTAATTCCTGTTAATAGAGTTGAATTTTCTGGTTTTAATAGAGTTTTAGTCATGGTAATTTCAGTGAGGGGAGCCTTCAAAATCCCCCTTTCCAAGGGGGATTTAGGGGGATTTTAAATGTACTTTGTAACTGTGGGATTTGCTATAGTATCTAATATTCAAATAATTCTCTCTGCTCAAAATTACCTTGAGAATATCTAACAAAAGTTTCATCTTGGATACTGCCATAAGTGTTTTCAATAAATTCATGCCAAGACTGATTTTCAGGTTGGTTATTATCTTGAATTAAATTAATCATTGTCCCCAAAACCTGTTTTTCTTCTGGGGTTAAGTTATTAATAATTTATGCTAGGGATTTAACTAATTTTAAATTCATAAAAACCTCTAATAATTACTTTGGAAGGATATGGCAGTTTGTAGGTTGGGTTGAGGTAACGTTAGCGCAGCTTATCCGAAGGATAAACCCAACTCTAACTGCTTGTTTTGAATTTGGTATTATTTGTTGGGTTTCACTTCGTTCTACCCAACCTACTGTTACTCAAATTAATTAATGTCACTTATCGCTACATTTGTCAAAGGAAATTCTAGTATTTGTAGGTTGGGTTGAGGTAACGTTAGCGCAGCTTATCCGAAGGATAAACCCAACTCTAACTGCTTGTTTTGAATTTGGTATTATTTGTTGGGTTTCACTTCGTTCTACCCAACCTACTGTTACTCAAATTAATTAATGTCACTTATCGCTACATTTGTCAAAGGAAAATCTAAGAGGTTGAATAGAAAAGTATAAGTACCTCACAACAAGAGGTGGCAATGCAATTTTTTAATGATGTGTAGAGGGAGAAATGGGTTATAAAAAACTGATAACTGATAACTGAACTGTACCAAGTATCAAAAATGCTGAAATAGAGAAAACTCACGAAATTGAGTTTCAAAAATTTTTTTATCTTAACGGTTCTAGCTTAGTATACACAAGGCCCCTGTAGAAGGGAAGGTGCCAATCCAAATGTGTATTCACCAGAAGTTAGGTCAGAGTCATCCAACCATTCCACTTCACGCCATCCGACTTCGTTACAGAACGCTTCCCATACTTGTTCATTACATTCTCTCGTACTAACCAAATTCTGATAAGTTCCCTCTAGGACAGAAAAGCCAAACTTACCTTTACTATATTTTACCCAAATTTGGTCTATTTTTCTAAGTATTGAAAGTGGAATCTCCTCATGAATATCTTCTTTGTGAATATTGTTTAATGCCATTACTTGATACAAAATAAATGCTGTCTCTTCATCAGCTTTTATCCATTCATCTTGACACAAATATTCTTCTAATTTAACATAAAAATTATCCTCTGATAGTTCAGTTTTGCTTTGCCTAAGTTCAGACTCATAAGCTTCATCAACTTCAGAAAAATCAGCATCAAGCATTTGATAAAACCCCCGTCGAAATCTCTGAGAATTTTCTTTGTTAGCAAACATTAAACGGAAAATCTCACGCCATTTTTCCTGACTTCTATTGTCTCTCCTGCCCCATACCTCAAACAACTTTTTCAAACCTTTTTCATACAAAGAATAAACATCAGGAACTCCCGGCAATTTAATACTCGAAATAATACGAGGTAAAATCCGCGAAACTCGATAAAGACGCTCAGATTCTTCTACTTCCGAACTAACCTCTATCAAACCTAAATCAATCCCTCTATTTAGTTGTTCTTTATAACCAGAAATAGACTCACAAACCGCCTCTAAAGCTAACATCGGTACAGGAATTTCAAACACCAAACAATGACTCAATACCCGCACAATTTTTTTATCAACTTGTGCATAAAGTTCAGACAAAATAATCTTTCCTTGCCAATCTTCAGAACCAGATTCAAGCTGACTTAACTTCTCCTCAATATCCTCACAACCAAGCACATCTTTATCCAACCATTCCAATAAACGAGCATTTCCATCTGCAAGTTTTAACGCTCTTGCGATTAACTTTTCATCAACTTTTCCCGACTTAAAATTCTCCAGACGTTTCAACTTTTTCTCTAAGTCAGCTTTTCTAAATGCGTCTAAACCTTGTACCCAAAACTCATTTAATAAATCAGATTGAAACTCATAACGACAAGTAATAATAATTTTTTCCCTCGCACCTACTTCTCGAATTGCAAAAACCAAAGCATTTAAAACTTCTGCCGCTTCAGGTTTCAAAACATATCCGCCTTCACGAGGTTCGAGATTCCATTCAAAGTCATCGAAAAGAAAAAGAAAAGGTTTTTCTCCAGCTTCAATCAAATTTTCAAACAAATCTCGCAACCTATATTTAAGTTCATCTTGGTTATTCTTTAAGGCAAAACGTAGGTCAGCATCTCTCAATTTATCCGCCAATTTTTCCACTAAATTAGAATTATCAATTTGTCGCCACCATAAAACATTTTCATATTCCGATAAACGTTCCCAAAGTCGAGAAGCAATGGTACTTTTTCCCAAACCTCCCATACCATGAATTAATACTCCCAACTTCTCATCCAACTTAAAAGCACGGAGACAATTTTGTAACTGACGACGACGGCCAACAAAATCTTGACGAGTAGCAACCCTAAGTTTGCCTTCTGGATCTCTAAATTCAATAGTTTTCTGGTAACGGGGTGCAGGTTTTCTACCTGGTTTTCTCAAGGGAGTTACTAACGCTCCCGGTAAACTACCCGCCACATAAAGTCGTAATTTATGCCAGTCTCTAGCATTAACCTTAATTAATTCTTGGTAAGTTTCCGCTAATGCTACCGTTACTCCCTTACCAGAAGACAATCCCTGATATAGTTTTGCTGCTGCTGTCGTTGCGTCTGTATCTAATACCCGATCGCCCCATCCTAAAACTGCTGTTGCACCTTGACTTAATAAAGATTCTGCCATTGACGGAATATTTTCCCGATGTGAATATCCACTCCCACAACCGGATAAAAAAATCAGTTTTGGGTGCTGAAATTGTAACTCTGTAGCAATATCTTCGGCACTACTATATTCTGCTTCTCCATATTCTGTCTCAGTAACAAAGCAAGGTTTATTGTTCCGAAGTTTTGCATGGCCTGTGAGATGAACAACATCAAAAAAATTCTCTTCCTGACTTTCCACTAGATAACCTAACTCAGTCAAACAACCACTTTCTTCTACTTCTAAATATAGAGGCGATCGCTTAGTTGCCTCTAAAATACTTCCCTCCTCCGCTTCAAAATCAAGTTCAGAAAAATCGTCTCTCGTATTGCGGGGGGAACTTGCAATAAACACAACATTTAATGCTCGGTTATGAGGTTGATTTTGAAAAAAAAGTTGTTGATTATCTGTCATCCAACGAACAGGAATAATGGCAGGTTTACGCTGAACTAAAAATCCATTATCATCATGGAGCAACTCCCAAGGTAAATGAGCTAATCTTTCGGAAGTAGAAATTGCTAAAACAATTCCTTCCCGTTGATTTTTATCTAATTCTCTTTGCAAAATACGGTCATTTCCATCTAACCAATTATAAAGTCTTTGACCAGTTTTGGCGTATTCGTCTGGCAGTCTAGTGTAATAACCTCTCTCTAACTTTTCAATTAGAGCAGAAATTTCTGTCAGAGATAATTGATAAGATTGGTAATCATTGGGATTATTCCAAAAGTATCGGAATTGGGCATAATCATCCCCTATTAATTTCAAGTTTAAGTGGAGAATTTGCATAGCTATTTTATCCGAAACTTTCCAAAATATCTTTGATTTGTTCTACAGTTGCATCTTTCAGTAAAAGTCGCTTTTCTCCAGAAACAATTTCGACCTTCTCTAGTTTTTTCTCATGTTTTTTGAAACACTGAAAAATCTTCTCTGCAATGGTTAAAGTATTATTAATAATAACAGAAGTTCCTGAACCAATTCCAACTATTGTCAGAATGGTTGCTAAATCAATCCCTTTTTGATTGCCATCTGCATCTATTTTATAACTACCTTCTATACCTTCAATTTCCAGAATTTCTTCTGTAGCTTGGACAGCATCTAAACCATCAATAGCTATTTTAAGCATTATTCAACTCACCAACTTTTTTGATTTGATTATAACAGATACAGGACTTATACCAATTTTCTCCTTCTTATATCATGTCCGTTTAATTAGTGATCAAAAAATCATCTTCTCACTTCTACGGCCAGGGAAAACGCATCTAATTTTTTTGACAAATGACCAAAAATAAAATTTCAAATGGAGAATATGCGATCGCGTTGCGGACTGGCAGTCTATCGCTTCTCAAATCACTGTCAAAAATACCAAAATTTTCAAGAGTAAAAAGTCTCAAATCAATTCAATAATTA
>NZ_RCBY01000289.1 GCF_003838195.1 Okeania hirsuta | reverse complement strand
TTTCTGCAAAAAAATAAACCCAAGTCCATCATTTTTCATTAACTGGAGACTTAGGTTAAATATTCTTATTTGAAATACTAAAATTTTTGCTATGTATCACGCCTTCGATCCCCCTCCCGTCCCCCTTGTCAAGGGAGAAGCCAGATGTTGCTTCACTTTCTTTTGAATGGGAGTTAGGGGGAATCTCCCGTAGCATTCTTTTTCATATTTCATACAGTGGAGACAAAATACTCGAAAGCTAATTTTGCCTAAGTCTAATTTATTTGATTGAAACAGCATCTACATCAACGGTGGTATCAGTAGTAGTTGAGTCTTTATCATTAATATCAGGTGCAACTGCCACATCTTTACCCCGACGTAACTTCATATATTCAACTACCATCTGAGAAACTTCTGCCACTAAGAGAGTTACAATAGCAACATCATCAATTTGTCCGACAACTGGGATAAAATCTGGAGAGATGTCAAAAGGACTTAATACATAAGCCAATGTTCCAGCAATAATCCACCAACGATATTTAGGATTACGGATAGTATTACGATACCAAGTATATAGAGATTGAATGGAAAAACTCATTTAATTATCCTTAAACTTAAAACTTACTTACATTTTTAATAATGGCAGAATTTTAAGCAGTATGGCAGTGTCAGTATCCACCATAGTTTTTACAGAAATTTCTACACTTAAAATTAGGGAATTTTGTGATTGGAGTTTGTAGTTAACCTGTAAGCATTCAGCTATTAGCATTCAGCAATCAGCTTTTGAAGATATTCAAGCAATAACTGAGGTTAGGTTATAACCAATTTCATTAATAAATTTTAATTCTTCTTGGTGGATAATTCCCCTCTAGATTGTATTTTTTTTATTTTGCTTTATCTAAGGCAAAAAAATTAAGCATTCAGCTTTTAGCTGTTTCATAAATAATGAATATACACTGCTCAGGTCAAGGTTAGTTTTTTCCAATACTTTGAATTCTCTTTAAATCTCTCAATACTAACTCCTGCTATAAAGGCAATGAATTAATAGCTGATAGCTGATAGCTGACTGCTAAATGCTTACAAAAAATTTGTCACTCTTTGTAAATAATTTTCCCGGTCTTCTAACATAGGAAAATGAGCTGTATTTGGCATAATAGTTAATTCTATTTTTTCATTTAATTCTGCTGCTTGTCTACCCATTTCTGCGGGAATAATTTGGTCATATTCGCCAGCTACTAATAAAGTAGGTACTGTAAATTTTTTAAATTGTTCTGGTAACCATTCTGTAGCTTCTTTACTTACGGAAGTTAAAACTGTGCCATAGGCAGCATCAAAATCTGCTAATAAAAAGTCTTCTAAAAATGTACGACTAATACTATCTGGCAGAGACTTATATAAAAATCTTGCCATAAATATGCGGCTCATAAATGGAATTTGTACTAGCCATTTGGGGCGAAACATGACTACATAACGACTAAATTTATGAAAGGTTGTAAATGTTTTTTCATCATATTCAAAAATACCGCTACAAGTTAAGATTGCTTTTTCTACTCTCTCTGGATACATATTCAAAAATAAGGCAGCAATAGAACCTCCCATAGAATGAGCATTAATATAAACTTTCTCTAAATTTAAAGCATCAAGTAAAATTGCTAAATCTTCTGCATAGCCTACTAATTCATATTTTTCTGTAGGATTTTTTGAGGATTTTAAAATAGTTTTTTCCTCAGTGGCAGAAGGTTGAGGTAAACATGAACGTCCAAATCCTCGTAAGTCATAAATTAAACAATCAAACTGACTAGAAAGCTCCTTAGCTGTACTTTCCCAATATCTACCAGAACCTCCCCATCCGTGGAGAAATACCATTACTGGTTTTGATTTTTCTGTGGAATTTGATGTCTTTATCCATTCATAGTAATGTTCAACGCCATTAACATTAATATAAGAAGTTTTTTCTGTTGTTTTCACCTTAACTAGCTCCTGCTTCCTGATTAAAATTTTTAATTTAGTTTTTAATTTAGTTAGAGATTATATCGAACTCTGTCTAAATTACAGCACTTTTTAGGATAGTGAGGTACAGTTTTAAAATTAATCTTTTTTTCCCTACTCCCTACTCTGTACGGACGTTGTATGCAACGTCCCTACTCCCTAAAATTTTGTACCTCATCAACTCCAAAACTACTGTAATAAATCTGACTAAAAAATTGAGATAGTTTCATTTCATCTAATTTATTATTTGTTCTGACACCAGTGCAAATATCTAAACCAAAAGGAGAAACTTGTTTAATTGCTGCTGTGACATTTTCTGAGTTTAAACCACCTGCTAAATATACAGGCACATCTACTAATTCCCGGATTTTCTTACTAATATCCCAATTATGAACTTTACCTGTACCTCCTAATTGTTTAATTGGTAGATATTTATTGCCAGAATCTAATAATATTGCATCTACTAATGGAGAGACTTCAACAGCTTCTTTTACCGATTCTTCTCCTGTAACATGAATAACTTGTACAAGAGCAATTCCAGGCATAGCATCTCGCAAGTCTTGATATTTTCCTAATGTAAGATAGTCACATATTTGAATTGTATTTACCTGACACCGACGCTGTTGTTCAATAATTGATTTTACATCCTGTTTACTGGTGAATAAAAAAGTACATACACCTGGTGGAACTATGGCAGAAATTTCTGCTATTAATTCCTCAGAAATCACTCCTATTCCAGAAGGCATGGCAGAAACTAAACCTAAAGCTGAAGCTCCATAAATAATTGCCATTTTTGCTTCTTCAATACTGCTAATACAGCAAATTTTTACTCGCGGTTTTGTTGTTTGTTTCATCTAAAAAAACTAGGTCATTTCAGTTATCAGTTATCAGTACATCTGCAATAAGGAGGCTTGACATCAGGAATAGTCTCTTTTCTGTTGGTCGATGGTCGGCCAGCGAGGAGACCCGCTCTTATCAGAGCCGCTCCGAAGTACGCCATTCCACCCTACGGGAAGCTCCGAAGATCGACCGCTTTTTATCCCTTTAAAAAGCGAGGCTTTAGACCACAATTTTTAGGTAATAGGCAATAGGGAATAGATAATAGCGAAAAGAGATTAGTATTAAACTGTACCTCACTATCCGCTTAGTCAATCCTCTTCTTTTCAAAGAGAGGTAATTATTAATTATTAATTATTAATTATTGAACATACTTCACCATCTGAAAAAGTGCTTAATTCTCCATAGTTTTCTAATATTATTCTGATAAATTCTGCTGCTGTTACTGGTGAAGCTGTTTTTACTTCAATACTGTTTTGATGCAACCACCAACCTGTAGTAGTTTGGGGCGATCGCCAGATTTCCAAATGTTCTACAGATGGATGGGCATAAAAACTTTCATCCACAGTCCCCAAAAGTCCCCAACTCCAATGTGTAAAATAGTCGTGACTCACCTTATATATAGGAAAGTTTCCCTCTACAGGCATTCCCCACCCATCAATAGCAACAAAGGCTTTGACTTGTCCACCCCGTAGTTGCCAACCCCAAGCTGCTCCTACTGCTCCTACTACTCCAGCACTAAAGGCAATAAATAATAGTGGCACATTTTTAGTTAATTGGTTTTTTATCCATAAAAAGTTCAAAATGTCAATAGCAGAATAGGGAGAATAATCTTGAGTTGGACAAATTAACAACTCTCCAGATTGAGAGAGACTTTGCCAATGGACAAATAGTCCCTCCAAGAATTGCTCAGTTAGCTTTGAGTCGTGTATTCCAGGGCAAATTACTATAGTCATCTTGAAGGAAGAAGGAAGAAAGTTAGAAGTCAGGACTGACGCAGAACCGCCATATCTAGTAGGGGAAAATGGCATTTTCCCTCTACAGATAGCGTTTTATCTAATAATTTGTGTAAGTCCTGAAGTTATAAGTTATAAGTCAAAAGTCAGAAGTCAGAAGGAAGAAAGAAGAAGGCTTTAGTTATCTGGGAGAGAACTGAAGGATGGAAAAATCTGGCCTTATCTGAGTTTTCAACTTTTGATCAAAATAATTGGGTCTAAAACGTCGCCTTTTAAGGCAAAATACAGCGCTTCCCATTGTTATAAGGTACACCCCGAAGCGAGCAAGATGCCCGCACTACAATATTTTCATCATTTACCCTGTACCTTGTGAAGTCAAAAGTCAAAAGTCATAATTCAGAAGTAAGAAGGAAGAAAGTTATAAGTTATAAGTCAAAAGTCATAATTCAGAAGGAAGAAAGAAGAAGGCTTTAGTTATCTGGGAGAGAACTGAAGGATGGAAAAATCTGGCCTTATCTGAGTTTTCAACTTTTGATCAAAATAATTGGGTCTAAAACGTCGCCTTTTAAGGCAAAATACAGCGCTTCCCATTGTTATAAGGTCAGGGCAAACGCATCTCGTCAATAAACTAGGGGTAATTATCAATAAACCGGGTTTTATTGCGCTTGTTGACAATAGACTTTCAACATATAGTGTCTATAAAATCAAATAAACACTACATATAGGGAACGGCAAAATAAGATGCGTTTGCCCTGGTTATAAGGTACACCCCGAAGCGAGCAAGATGCCCGCACTACAATATTTTCATCATTTACCCTGTACCTTATTTGCCCGAAATATGCTGTATTTTTGGAACCTTGCTCCAATCCCCTACTTCCCCTCCTGGGAGGGGGAGGGGCGAGGGGTGGGTTAACTTCTGACTTCGTTAAATGTCCCAAGCAAACCTTGAATATTTTATATAATCTCAATTATTGTAGTACCCATCCCCCCGGAGGGGAGTGTTAAACTAACACCAGAGTCTAATTACTCACTATTACTGTTGCACAGAAACCAATAGTGGTAGGAGTAGGTTTGAGAAAAATGTTTGTTTTTTTCAATCATATTTCAATCAAACCTATTCTCAAAAAAAGGATTTTTATACTTGTTTTTTTGACCGAGTATAAGCCAATAAATTGTTTCTGTTGTACATTCTTGTATCAAGTTAATTAATAATTCTAAAATCAAGGGAAAAAACGTGGTTACTACTCCAGAAAAAATTCAACAATCAACAGTTACTCCATCCGATAAAAAAGACAGAGTAGCAGTTTTATTAATGGGATATGGTGAAGTAGAAAGTTATGAAGATTTTGCTAATTATAACGAACAAGCATTAAATTTACTTACTGCTAAATTTGCTCCTGTTCCTACCTGGATATACCCTCCCATTGCCAAATTATTAGCTATTTTTGACTTGCATGAATGGAGTCATCAACATGGTAATTTTATTTCTCCTCATAATGCTATTTTTGAAAGTCAAAGAGCTGGAATTGAAAAAAATCTCCAAGCAAAGTGGGGCGATCGCGTTAAAGTTTTCAAGGCTTTTAACTTCTGCGCTCCCCACTTACCAGAACAAGTATTAACACAAATTAAAGCTGAAGGATTTGATAAATTATTGATTTATCCTTTGCTAGTAGTTGACTCTATTTTTACCAGTGGAATTGCCGTCGAACAAGTTAATGAAGCCTTAGTAAAATTAGCAGATAAGACCGAACATTGGATTAAAGGTCAACGTTATATTCCTTCCTTTTATAACGAACCTGATTATATTAATCTAATGGCAAAAATGGTAGAAGAAGAAATTGCTAATGATTTGGCAGTTGCTCATTTACCATCTCAAATTGGCATTGTTTTAACTAATCATGGTTGCCCTCACGAAGCTAAAGGTTTTACTTCTGGAATTGATGAAAGTCAGGAACTTTATGAGTTAGTGCGGGAACGTTTAATTAATCGTTTTCCTTTAATTTCTGTAGGTTGGTTAAATCACGATACCCCACTAATTGACTGGACTCAACCAGATGCTAAAACTGCTGCTAAAAATCTTATAGAATTAGGTGCAACAGCTATTATATTTATGCCTATTGGTTTTGCTACAGAAAATCACGAAACATTATTAGATGTTGAGCATATTATTGAAGCGATACGTCGCAAATATCCAGAAGTAACTTATCGTCAAATGCCTTGTGTAAACGATCGCCCAGAATTTTTGCAGATGGCTGCTGATTGGGCTAACCTTTATATTGAGGAGTTGTTGAGTGAGAATGCTTTAGCTGTTAATCCTTCTTTAGCAGTGGCACAAGCGAAGAAAACTCATAGTCATAGTCACGGTGGGGAGCATGGACATTCCCACGGTCATCATCACCATCACGACCACGATCATGGTCACCATCATCATCATTAGGAAGAATTTTAGGAGTCAGAATTCAGGAGTGAGAATTCAACAGGAAAATTCTGTATGAGCTGAGATTAATAAATTGGTTTAATATCAACAGGACTTTCGCAAAAAACGAAATTATACACTATTTGTAGGGGTTGACGGCCGTTAACCCCTACTATATTTGGCCAGAACAAGTATTAACACAAATTAAAGCTGAAGGATTTGATAAATTATTGATTTATCCTTTGCTAGTAGTTGACTCTATTTTTACCAGTGGAATTGCCGTCGAACAAGTTAATGAAGCCTTAGTAAAATTAGCAGATAAGACCGAACATTGGATTAAAGGTCAACGTTATATTCCTTCCTTTTATAACGAACCTGATTATATTAATCTAATGGCAAAAATGGTAGAAGAAGAAATTGCTAATGATTTGGCAGTTGCTCATTTACCATCTCAAATTGGCATTGTTTTAACTAATCATGGTTGCCCTCACGAAGCTAAAGGTTTTACTTCTGGAATTGATGAAAGTCAGGAACTTTATGAGTTAGTGCGGGAACGTTTAATTAATCGTTTTCCTTTAATTTCTGTAGGTTGGTTAAATCACGATACCCCACTAATTGACTGGACTCAACCAGATGCTAAAACTGCTGCTAAAAATCTTATAGAATTAGGTGCAACAGCTATTATATTTATGCCTATTGGTTTTGCTACAGAAAATCACGAAACATTATTAGATGTTGAGCATATTATTGAAGCGATACGTCGCAAATATCCAGAAGTAACTTATCGTCAAATGCCTTGTGTAAACGATCGCCCAGAATTTTTGCAGATGGCTGCTGATTGGGCTAACCTTTATATTGAGGAGTTGTTGAGTGAGAATGCTTTAGCTGTTAATCCTTCTTTAGCAGTGGCACAAGCGAAGAAAACTCATAGTCATAGTCACGGTGGGGAGCATGGACATTCCCACGGTCATCATCACCATCACGACCACGATCATGGTCACCATCATCATCATTAGGAAGAATTTTAGGAGTCAGAATTCAGGAGTGAGAATTCAACAGGAAAATTCTGTATGAGCTGAGATTAATAAATTGGTTTAATATCAACAGGACTTTCGCAAAAAACGAAATTATACACTATTTGTAGGGGTTGACGGCCGTTAACCCCTACTATATTTGGTGGTTATGCGTTTTATCTTTTGTATTCTTTGGGAAATAAACTTGATTGTTTGAGTTGAAATTACCGTAAGCATTCAGGCATCAGCTATCAGCTATTCCTACAGAATGCTACGCAAACAGCTTTATAGAATTAAAAGTATGAATAATAGAATTGCCTATTACTTAACCTTAGCAATAAGTGCGATCCACATTTACATTTCCCTCCATATAGTTGAAAATGTAGTATAATATCATGTTAGGATGATCACTTATAATAAAACCAGAATCATTACAGTAGATGTATTCAAAGTTGATGGCCAAAAAGATGGCGATATAGCTGCCGCACTTGCTCCGCCAACGCCAACTACCTTTATGTTCAAGCGATCGCTTATAATTGAATAGCCCTAGTTTGAGGCCACCAATGGAAGCAAGTTAGCTGGACTTTTGGAAAAAAATGTGTTAAAATAGTACCGAATCATTATATAGCA
>NZ_RCBY01000288.1 GCF_003838195.1 Okeania hirsuta | reverse complement strand
ATAATTACTTCAGCTAAAATATTACAAACTATACCATCTACCGGACCAGAAGCTAACTTAATTAAATGCTCAATATCCCCATGTTCAACAATTAATTTTTCAGCCGTTATATCATTTAATTTCCGATTACCAATAGTGGATCTAATTGCTAGTGGGTCAATATCAACTGCATATATCTGACGTACCCCTAATAATGCTGCACCAATGGACAAAATACCACTACCACAACCAATATCAGCAATAATAGCTTCTGGATTAGGTTCCAACCCCAAGCGCATTTCCAATGACTCCAAACATAACTCCGTAGTAGGATGAGTTCCTGTACCAAAAGCCGCTCCTGGGTCTAAACGAAGAATAATTCTATCTAAATTTTCTGGTAAATCTAGCCAAGCAGGATGAATTAGAAAGTAGTCGCCAATTTCTTGAGGTTGCCAATATTGTTTCCAACTACTTGCCCAGTCTTCTTCCTCAATTAAATCCCAATTCACTACTGGAGTTGGTAGATTCATACATAGGGCATCCTGACGTAAGTGTACGGCCAAAGCTGACAAGTCCAACATTTGAGCTTGTTCTTCTGGTATATAGGCCCAGATCAAGCAATGATTCTCTTGGACTTGACTCGCAGTACCTCGGCAACCAAAAGTATCTAGACGCCAAGCAATGACTTCCTCGAGACTTGGGTGACACAACACTCTAATTTCCCACCAGTTATATGCCATAAAAATTTAAGCTTTTCTACATTGTTATTTTCTAGATTAGGTGTTAGGTCGTAGGTCGTAGGTTCAACAATTAATAATTAATTATTAATTATTATCTATCCTTGAAAAGAAGAGGATTGACGCGGAGCGTGAAAATTTTTTCTTCCCTTGGTCTATTGGATATGGTTAGGGAACCCATCCATCCCACCCTACGGTAAGCTGCACTTTTTCCTTCGGAATGCTGCGCAAACATGTCGGCGACTGCCGTTAACGTGCGTTGTGCGCCAGCAAAACGACCGCTTTTTTTCTCCTTTAAAGGAGAGGCTTTAAACCTTAATTATTCGGTAAATTTTGTCATAATTCATAATAGAGTATATAACCTACAACAGCTTTTTGAGATATTACTCTTACCTATAACCTATAACCGAAAAATCGTGGTCTAAACCCTCCCCTTTTAAGGGGATAAAAAAAAGAGAATTCCGTATTTTCTTGCCTCCTTATTGCAGAGGTACTGTTAGCGTAGCTCCTCCGGAGGAGGCTAACTGTTAACGCAGTTGCTCTGGAGGAGGCTAAGAGATAACTGAAATGACCTATTACCTATTAGACATATCCAAATAATCAAAAATAAAATCAATTATCGTACATGAATCATCAATTATTTCTCCCTACTCCCTACTCCCTATTTTCTAGAGATGTCTATTAAAGAGCAACTGTATAAGCATCCCTAATTCCTGGTTCTTTGAGAATTTCAGTTAAAATTCCTTCCGGCAATAAGTCATCAATACTTAATACCATCACCGCATCACCCCGAACAATTTTACGACCCACCTGCATACTGGCAATATTCACATTAAAACTACCCAAAAGTGAACCTATTTTACCAATAATTCCGGGCATATCTCGGTGTAAAGTCAATAACATATAAGGACTTGGGGGGACATTAATTGGAAATCCATCAATATTAGTAATCCGAATCTCATCTTCTCCAAGTAAAGCACCTCTAACGATATGGTCACCCAGAGAACCCTTTGCTTCCAACTCTAACGAACCAGTATAGTCCCGGACTGAAGCATCCTTAGTTTCCACTACTCGAATACCTCTTTCCTTAGCTTCAATTGAAGCATTTACATAGTTTACACGCTCTCGCAGAGCTTGAGAGAGTAAACCTTTGAGAGCTGCCACTACTACTGGTTTACTATCCCCAGTGGCCAAATCTCCTTGAAGACGGACATTCAGAAAATCAATTCGTCCACCTGCCAATTGACTAACTAAATTACCAAGAGTTTCAGCCAATAACAAATAAGGCTTAAGTTTTTCTAATGTATCTGGATACATACCAGGGATATTCACTGCCGATCTAGCAGGTAACCCCAACAACACATCTCGAATCTGTTCCGCAACATCTATTGCCACATTCACCTGAGCTTCAGCAGTAGAAGCTCCCAGGTGAGGAGTCATCACAATTTTTTGTCCTAGCTCTCGTAGTGGGGACTCAGCTTCTAGAGGTTCATTTTCATACACATCTATAGCAGCACCAGCAATTTTGCCTTCTTTTAAAGCTTCTGCCAAAGCAACTTCATCAATAATGCCACCTCTAGCACAATTAATAATACGAGCTGTGGGCTTCATTTTTGCGAAAGTTTCAGCATTAATAGAATGATAAGTTTCATCAGTTTTGGGTATATGGAGAGTAATGTAGTCCGATTCTTGGACCAATAAATCCATATCTACCAAATTACAACCCAATTGGTCTGCCCTTTCTTTAGAGATAAATGGATCGTAGGCCAGAATTTTCATACCCATAGCTTTCGCCACCTTAGCTACATGGGAACCAATTTTACCCAGACCAACAACACCGAGAGTTTTTTTGTAAACCTCTACCCCAATAAACTTTTTACGGTCCCATTTGCCACTAACAACTGACTGGTTGGCTTCTGCAACGTGGCGCGACATAGATAACATCATGGCAAGGGCGTGTTCTGCTGCAGCGATCGTATTTCCTTCTGGGGAATTAACGACTACAATACCTTTGCGGGTTGCTGCTGTTACATCTACGTTATCTACCCCTACTCCAGCACGACCAATAATTTTTAGTTGAGTAGCAGCTTCAATAATTTCTTTAGTAACTTTAGTACCAGAGCGAATCATTAAAGCATCATATTCTGGTATAATCTTAACAAGTTCTTCTGCGGGTAAACCTGTTTTGACATCTACCTGAGCTACTTGGGAGATAATATCAATTCCAGTTTTATCTATGGGATCGGATACAAGAACTTTTGGCATAGGAAATTAGTTGAATAATTGAATTATGTGACTGTTTTACCTACTGAAACTTTCGCTTCAGTAGGAAATTAGTTGAATAATTGAATTATGTGACTGTTTTACCTACTGAAACTTTCGCTTCAGTTTGATTTTTGAGTTTTTCAAACAGCAGGAGATTTTGCCAGACTATAAATTGTAATTAATAATGTTTATTTAGCAAAAACATTAACTGCTGACTTAACCTTACCTTCAGAGTACCAGTATGGGCCTATAATTTTATTGATTGTCAGAAATATTTTAGATTGCTTCGATCGAATTTTATGAATTATCTCGTTGCTGTATTATCAGACCGCATTCAAGCTGAATCTGCCTATTCTGCTTTGGAAAAACAAGACTTGCCAATGAAGCAAGTGGCAATATTGGGCCGGGGCTATAAAACTGCTGATGAATATGGCCTAATCGATCCTAATGAGCAGGCCCGTAAACAAGCAAAACAAATGGTTACTTGGCTTGCACCTTTTGGTTTTGCTGCTGGTGTTACTTTTAGTCTGATTACGGGATTGAATACTTTTGCCTGGGCAGGGGAATTTGGTAATCATTTTATTGGTGGTATATTGGGGGCTATTTCTGGTGCAATGGGTGGAACTTTTGTTGGTGGTGGAGTGGGTTTGATTTTTGGTGGTGGTGATGCTGTTCCCTATCGTAACCGCCTTAATGCTGGTAAGTATTTGATTGTTGTTCAGGGTTCAGAAGCTCTGATCCGTCTAGCAACTCGGACTTTATATCAGTTTAAACCAGAAAATATTCAAGGATATACTGCAAATTAGGAGTCAGGAGTCAGTCCTCAGGAGTCAGGAGGGAAGAAGAAGGAAGTTTTTCGGTAAGGGCGAATGGCATTTGCTAACGCAAAGCTCCGCTAACGCCCTTGCTATATATAGAGTCCCTGCGTAAGTTCTGATTACTTAATTCCTTCTTATTTGAAATCGGGTTATATCAAATCCGGTCGCGGGCATTTTGCCCGCACTACAGACATATATTAGCGTTTGCGGAGTATTTCGTAGGAAAGTTTTGTGTTAGCAAACATTAATATTTGTACCTCATATACGACCGAATCTGCTGTAATTATCACTCTCATTGTTCCTGACTCCTGACTCCTGACTCCTGACTCCTGTGAAATAAATTTATTCAGCAAAAAAATTATGTTACCAAAAGAAGAACTTCTCAAAGGAATTGAAAATCGCGAAACTATCACTCGCATCATCGATCTAGCAGAACAAGCTATCAGAACTTGGGAAATTACTCAGAGTGATTTTTTATCACCGCCAGAAATATTTGAGTCGGAAGCAATTTTTCAAAAGTTGACAGAAGTAGAATTAGTTTCCTGGGGTGGTTATCCTCAAGCGGAACGAAAAAGATTAGCGATCGCTCGTTCAGATTTGCCTATTGATACTTCGAGTGTGGAATTAACAGCTATTAATATTGAGGGAAATTTTCTGTTTGATACTGCTACTCACCGAGACTTTCTTGGTTCGATGTTAGGTACAGGAATTGTTAGGGAAAAAACGGGAGATATTATTGTTTTGGGAGAACGTGGCGCTCAGGCAATAGTTGTTCCTGAACTGGTGGAATATTTAGAAATTAATTTCCAACAGGTTCGGTCTGTTCCTGTTAAAATTAAACCTCTAGAATTGAGTGATTTAAGAATAAGAGAACCGAAAAAGAAAGAGTTAACAACTGTGGAAGCTTCTATGAGATTAGATGCAGTTGCTTCGGCAGGTTTTGGAATGTCTCGTAGTAAAATGGTTGATTTTATTGAGGGGGGAGATGTAAGAGTTAATTGGAAAGAAATTAGTCAGGCAAGTTATCAAGTTAAGTCTGGAGATTTAATTGCAATTCGAGGAAAAGGGAGGTTAGAAATAGGGGAGGTTGCTATTACAAAAAAAGAACGTTATCGGGTGCAGTTAACGCGTTATGTTTAAAATTAGGTGGTGGTGCATAGTAATGGTAGAAAAAGTTTGGGAAGTATGGGAAGTATGGGAAGAAATTAAAAAATATATATCTTCACCATTACGGTTGCAGGACAACCAAAAATTATTCAACTGTCTAATGTTGTCATTGCGAGGCGATAATAGAATAAGTTAATCTTCTGGGAAAAGCAGATTTTCAGCCGAAGCAATCTCATAATTTGACTCGGAAAGATTGGCACGGAGAGTAATGACTGAGTAAACCAATATAACTGTAGGGACGTTGCATCCAACGTCCGTAGTGCATGCAACATTCCTACTCAATAAAATGTAGAAAAGTTTTTCAGGTAAGAGTATTACCGAATAATTAACAATTATTAATTATTAATTAAATAATTCAGCTTTATTAGCCTCCCCTTTCAAGGGGAAAAGAAGAAATGAAATAATGTTTCCTTTGAACTGAGGAAACACAAAAGACTTGAATTGACCAAACTTTTTGAAGCGCGGAAATCCATGACCCCGCTTCTGAAAAGCTTCCCTGGTGTCGTGCAGTCTACGAATAGTAGTCTGCAACACCTGAGAATGCACCTGGCCCAAACTCGGGAATTGCTTCTTAGCTTTGGGCAGGTTGTTTTGTTGACGATGGTAAGACGGGAACGGCTCATCGGCAGGAATGATGTACTCCTTCTCCAACGAGCACCTGTCTACAGCAGACTGTGTAGGGGCACTTTGACTTGTCCCCAGAGAGTGTATCTTTGGTCAGCTAAGAAGAAACGAAGCAACATGGATTTATCCTGTTGCGTAGTATCTGCTTAGAATCCCCGTGACTAACCTCCGGGGAGTAGTCAAGCAGATTCCCTGAAATAGGCAGGAGAAAACCCCTAATCCCGGAACCGAGGTTGAGGAATTCCACATTGTCGTCCCATGCGCAACAAAGTTTTCTGAACACAAACCTAAAAAAATAACGGGAGGAAGTTAGCCAGCCTGTTTTAACGGCTGGTTGAATAACGACACGCGGGTAATAAAGCGCAGTAAAAATCTGCTTTACTTGCTATACTCTGCTTTACTTGCTATACTAGAGATAGCAAGTAAGAACAAGGTTTGTCGCCATGACAAGACCGCTAGTGCAGTGAAATTCCGGTGGACAGTATAAGGGGAATTAATTTTTTACGACGGCTGTTTGCGCAGCATTCCGCAGGAAAAGCAAGCAGGCAGCTAAAGCAGCGAGAAGATTGCTCCAACCAGCGTGAGTAAAACCACTCGTGAAAGCTAAAAAAAAGTAAGCTCACAGCTAGATTTTGGTGTATGCCGAGGAGTTTAGAAGTCTGCCCTTCAGGCTGTAAGGAAATGTGGATTTATCCCCTAAGCGGTGGGTAAACCACGGAATCCAGGGTGTTTCAACCCCTGGAGATGTCAAACAAACCCTCTATAACCATGTTCTTAACTAAAATTAACCAACTTATACAAAACTAGCAAAAAACAATGAAAAAATCTCTAGACAATTCCAAAACTAACAAAAACCAAATCGCAAATGTCCAAATCTCGGCCAACACCCTCAAGGAGCTGTCCATCGAGGAGCTGTCGAGTGTCTGTGCTGGCGGCGATTCTAACAGCAACACATACGGTCGTTTCTTAGGGAATTATGAATGTAATCGTTGTCAAGATTTACCCAAGTCCGACTCCAACCAGAGCAATTGATTAAATATTGTCCTATAACTGAATTATCTCAAGAAATAGTGAGGTTTGACACTCAGTTAATGCAAAGCCCTGAAATATCAGGAGTTGAATATCAGCAAGGTGAATTGCATGGCTATGAGCTAAGAGAATATTTGCTCGAAAATGAGTATAAATACTCAGAAGCCTGACATCCTTGCCCTGTCAGAACTTTAAAATAAGATGCGTTTGCCCTACGACTCCAACTGATGGCTCCTCGTTTCAGCCTAGCCGACCATCCTCTGATATAGAACCCATTTGGGATCTATTTAAAAAGAGAGGGGGAAGATGGGGAGATGAGGAGGTGGGGGTTGTAACTGTTGGCTATAAATCGAGACTTAAATGCTAGTTTAAATCTAGCTATGGCGGTCAGTGAGAGCTCCGCTAACGCGTTTCGCGCCAGCGTTGCGAAGCAAACGACCGTGACAGCCTGTGGATTGGATAACGCCGACGTTACCAGGTAGAAACAGGAATAGAACAAGCTATCTAGAGATAATCATAGATTTGCATAGATAGGTGTATTGGATTATCACACTAGGTGGTCAGAATGTAGTACCTCGTCTAGCTTTAAAATGTGGGTAAAGAGCGAGTCAATGAAGACCTCTCCCCCAACCCCTCTCCTGCAAGGAGAGGGGGGAGATTTTACCCACAATTTTAGTCTGGACGCGCTGGTAGGTTGGGTTGAGGGACCGAAACCCAACAACAATAGATATTTCCCACTTGTTAGGTGAAAACCATAGGTATCTGTTGGGTTGCGCGATCGCTTCACCCAACCTACTAGACTATTCCTCCAAAACCACATCTTCATAAAGTACCTCAATTGGAAAACTCAGCTCTACAGAAGTTAAATTTACCTCATCCTTGTTCCCCATAATTAGAAAGTTCCAAAATGCCATTTTGATTAAGTCGAAAACATTCAACTATCATCTTTTGTGCATTAATCAAAAGATATTTTTTCAAAGTAGAAAGACGACGATAATTTTGAAACTTTTTACCGCGTTCAATTGCTTCAGTATCAGGAGACAAAATTTCAGCAATTAAGCAAGGATAATAAAGAATTTTAGTTGCACCTCTATCTTGTTCCTTGTAAGTAATATCATGTCCGGTTGAATAGTTATAATTAAAGCTTGTAGTAGAGCTTGAGCATCGACGATTAACGGGGTTAGGAACTGGCCTCGTTAATCGTCGATGCTCAAGCTCTACT
>NZ_RCBY01000287.1 GCF_003838195.1 Okeania hirsuta | reverse complement strand
CAAAAATTAATAATGCTTGTTTGCAGAGATTCTAAAGTGGGGTAGTTATCAATATTGCGCCAGATTATATAATCAAATTTATCTTTTATTTGTGGAATTAATTGTAGGGCAAGTACGCTTTTGCCAATGCCAGTTAATCCTAATATGGTGATGATGCGGGTGTGGTTTTGTAGTATCCATTGTTTGAGGGTGGTAAGTTCGGTGTGGAGATCGCACAACCAATATAATTCAGGACTTCAGATAAATCATAATAATTTTCTGAGTTAGTATTGTTTTGGTTTTGGTCAGTGGGAATGGGGGAAGATTTGTTTTTAGGGTTGGAAAATTGTCTGTTTTCTCCATAGATATTTATATGATTATTGTTAACATTTACCCAGTCATTAGCTGTATTTGAAATATTTGAAAAGTGGAAATTTTCTAATATGGAACGAGCATTAGATTTTTTGATATTTTTTCCTAGTACATCTGACAGAAGTTTCCATGATTTTGTACCTACCTGTTTGATATGGTCAGGATGACGTTGACAATCATCAGCTATTTGTGGGTATTTTTTACCATTTAAAGTACCTTTTAAGACTTCCTTTTGTAGAGAAGTTAAATGTTGTTCCGTGTAGGTAAATATCAGGTTGTCTGTTAATTCGACCAATGTTTCAATGTCCATAGCTACAGGTAGACTGGTAGTTTAGTTTTGTATTGTATAACTTTATAACACTTTTTCTCACTGGAATAATTAAATCACACTTTAAACATACAAAATTCTATTCAGAAAAAATCAGATCGCGACTTATCCCCAGAAAAACCTACTAAAAGATACGAAGCTCAAAAACCCCTATTTACTTTCGAGCGTTAGTCATCCCTCAAAAAGTAAGAGAAGACCTCCTGTTAGCTGTTGACTTAATTCACTTAGAATCTCAAGTTTTCGACAAGTGGGGTTTGCGTAAAATTGAACCTTTTCCTCGTACAGCACTAAACTTTCACGGTAAACCGGGAACGGGAAAAACTCTCGCAGCACACGCCATAGCTTCTAAAATTAACCGTCCGATTTTAGTTGCCAGCTATGCTCAAATTGAGAGTATGTACCACGGAGAAGGACCAAAAAACGTCGAGGCAATTTTTCTGGCAGCAGAACAACAAAATGCTCTGTTATTTATAGATGAAGCTGACTCCTTACTTTCTAAACGACTCACCAATGTCACTCAAGGATCGGAGCAAGCTATTAATTCTATGCGGAGTCAGTTGCTTATTTGCTTAGAGAGATTTCGCGGAGTAGTCATGTTTTCCACAAATCTTGTAGAAAATTATGACAAAGCATTTGAGACGCGGGTGAGAAACATAAATTTCCCCATGCCAGATGAAATTTGTCGCCGTGAAATTTGGAACAGACACCTTGTCAAAGAGCTACCTACAGCACCAGATGTCTCCTTCTCCTTAGAAAAACTAGCTCAGGTTGAAGATGTTTGCGGGAGAGATATCAAAAATGCGGCGTTGCACAGTGACGAATGATTTGATATTTTGAAGGAGACAGGAGACAGCTATACTGGAGACATGAGGAAAATTACTTGGGGTGAGAATCCCCATGTAATGCGTGAACACCCCCGTTGACGGTGGGGTATTAAACTCACAAAGAAAATGATCAACTGTTTCTCCTGCCAGCGAACGGACAATGGGCAGTTGTGATGAAGGATACAATATATATAGGACTACCATATTATTTGGCGTTGCACAGTGACGAATGATTTGATATTTTTGATAGAATTGGATTGTGGATTAATCAATTGCTAGAATGATTAATTAATGGTTATTTTTAGTCAAAATCTAAACCAATTTTTGGCAATATCATTCCATAATGTGCAACCCCAAAAATGCTGTTATAGATGCAGCTATGAGAGCAGCACGTCAAGGAAAAGAAGAAGTCGCACTAAGCGAACTACTTGAATCTATTAACTCCATTAAAAAAGCACGAATTAACGTTACCCCAGCATCAAGACCCTTAACTCCAGAAGAAAAAGAGGAGGCAGAGAAAAAAATCAAAGAAGCTTTAGCTAAGAAAAAACAGGAAGGTACATCCTGATATAGAAAATGTGAAGCATTTGGAGATTATGTCTTTATTCTCGAAACGCTTCGCTCCCTCATCTCCCAATCTCCCAACTCTTAAACAAGAGCGATCGCTCCCTATATCCCTACTGCTAAACAAACCAAATTTTAGGCGACGCTCGCTCTACTTATCGTAAACCTAACCAACGTAAAAGAGGAATAATCACATAATGACTAACACCCAAACAAAAACCACTGATACAACCTAACAAACTGAAAAAAGTTATACTTGTAAAAAATTCTAATAAATTAGGTTGACTGTGATTCATAAAAGTAAACTGTAAAAATAACTCTGGAAAAATATTTAATTGCTCCAAACCCAAAAAAACTATTGCCGTCAAACTAGCAACTATAAAAGCATAAATAAAGTTATGCTTTCTTAAACCAAGTCCTAGAGTAACAACACCAGTAGCTACCCCCACAGATAATTTACCCATAATTTCTAGGATAATTAAATCTTCTTTTGTCGTATAGACACTACTACCAACTTGGGAAAATTGCCAACATAACCCTCCTAAAATGTAACCAATAATTCCCATAAATGCAGCCAACCCATAACGACGACGTTGACCTAAACCTCCCACATCCGTTAAACCAACTCCCGTTCCCAAACCAGCTAAACCAAAGACAAGTATTTCCGGACCAATATTTAGGGGAACATCCCACACAAGAAAAATTAGATTAGTAAATATACTAGCGAGGCGATCGCCTATTCCTGACCAATAAGCAAAAATTAATCCGAATGTTGCCCCAATACTTCCCCCAATTGCCCCCAACACCATTTCCCAAATTGTATCTACACATCCTGAAACTATTTGATGAAAAATTTTAGACAGCGTAAAAAATAACCTATTAATATTCTCACTGAGATTTTTCAACAGAGCTATTAATGAATTTTTAACAGTTGTAGCTAATGTAGCTAACAAATATATTCTCAGAGACCTCTTTTGCCGTCGATAAATTTTAGCTAAACGGACTTGCACTTCTGCTGCTGTTGCTGGTCGTTGGGCCGCATCTAAACTCACCATATCATCAAGTAAATTAGCCAAAGCTGGATGAACTGGCTTAAGTTGACGCCACTTTAGCTTACCTGTTAAGGGGTCCTCCAATTCTGCTGGATATTGACCAGTTAGTAAATGAATACAAGTACGGCCCAAAGCATAAAAATCTGTGAATGGGCCAATTTCACCCCCATTAATTTGTTCTGGAGGACTATATCCAGGAGATACTAATCTGGTTGTGCTGCGTTTTGCTACAGTTTCTCTAGGTTGGATTCTATAACTACTAATTTGTTTTACCCCACCGAAGTCAATTATGACCAGTTGACCTCTTTTTTTTCGTTGATGATGAAAAGAATAGGATAAAGAAGATTTTGTCAAAGTTGAAGGTTGGATTTCCCGCAACATTAAATTAGAAGGTTTTATGTCCCTGTGAATAATTTTCCGGCGGTGTAATTCCCATAAAATTTCTACCGCTTGGGAAAGCCAATTGATTACATAGAAATCTGGACATCCTTGGGGATATTGTTCCAGAATTTCTTCTAGGGTACAACCATCAATTTTTTCCATGACTAGGCATGGGAGAAACCATTGACTAGAGTGGCCAACTGCTGGCTGACTATTTCGCTTGCGTAGGTGAAAATAGTCTCCTGTTTCGACTCTAGGAATACCTGAATGGCGGATACTGGCAAGTACCCAAGCTTCTTGGTCAAATAGTTCGAGTGCTTTGGGAGAGCTTTCTAACAATACTTTCAGAATACGTTCGGTTTGAGTTTCTTGGTCCCAAATAATGTAGATTTTCGCAAATCCACCAGCGCTTAATTTTCGCAGGGGAATGTAGCGATCGTTAATGAGAAGTGGGGTTCCACAGCTTTGACAAAAGTTATTTCCCCATGGCTGGATTGGACTTAGACAATGGGGGTTGATACAGTGGACTTTTGATAAAACAGACTGATGTACAGTCATCTACAGTTAGATATGAATTGAGGACAATAGGAAAATTACTTATATTTTTATCTTAAAAGTTCGCTCTTCTTGAAAACCATGTCGCTTTAGCTTAAGGATAATTAGTGGTACTCAGACATTTTATCGTAGAAAAAATGCGTCAAATTCAGTCTAGACAAGGGAATTACCTCGATGCCTTAAAAATGGCTAGAACCCCTGCTGATTCAGGAATTATGCCTTTTTGATGTAAAAGCCTCTGCCCATCTATATTTGATCCTATTTTCTGGCTTGATTTTGTGTAAGTCCCATTAGGTCTAATTATTTTTATTTTGCAGACAAAAATGCAAGTTAAATGTAGATTACTTGAGTCCGATAGTGGTATTAGTTATCGATAGAAAGGTGCTGAATAATTAGCGCTCTAGAAAAATTAATTTACCGATTTTTTCTTGTATTAAGTGCTGATTTTTTCTGGAAAAAGTAATTATATTATTTTGATACTAGCAATAATTTCTACATAAAATTATAGTCAAGTTTTTTCCTTATTAGTTCACTACTCAAATCTTGCACTTTTGGTGAATCTCTCGTTTTTTTACGATCCCCTGTATTTGTTCAATATTTAATCTGGGATAATTAAAATTGTTTTTACTTTGCATATTTGTGTTTTTTTGTCAATGAGCAATTATTCACTTGATTTATTTTAAATGATTATGGCGATAAAATTAACAAATGTAACAAATAGATTAAAAAAAGTTATTAATAAAAAAATAATCTTTAAAGTGGAAAAGTTCTAATTCTTGATATTATCTAAAATAGTATGCTGTATAGCAGAAAAGTGAATAGATTCTTAGGAAAGAATATATGAGTTACGCTAAAACACAAAGTCAGTCTAAGTCTGGATATCAGGCTGGAGTAAAAGACTATAAACTAACTTATTACACCCCTGATTACATACCAAAAGATACAGATGTTCTGGCAGCCTTCCGGATGACTCCTCAGCCTGGAGTTCCTCCAGAAGAAGCTGGTGCTGCAGTAGCGGCTGAATCTTCTACTGGTACTTGGACAACAGTATGGACTGACTTGTTGACTGACCTTGATCGCTACAAAGGTCGTTGCTATGATATTGAATCGGTTCCCGGCGAAGATAATCAATATATTTGCTATGTAGCTTATCCTCTAGATTTGTTTGAGGAAGGTTCTGTAACTAATATGTTGACCTCTATTGTAGGTAACGTATTTGGTTTCAAAGCATTACGAGCGCTACGTCTGGAAGATATGCGCATTCCAGTAGCTTATCTGAAGACTTTTGAAGGTCCTCCTCACGGTATTACTGTTGAACGTGACAAATTAAACAAGTATGGTCGTCCTCTATTAGGTTGTACTATTAAGCCTAAGTTGGGTCTATCTGCTAAGAACTACGGTAGAGCAGTATATGAATGCTTGCGCGGTGGTTTAGACTTCACAAAGGATGACGAAAATATTAACTCTCAGCCTTTCATGCGTTGGCGCGATCGCTTCCTGTTTGTACAAGAAGCTATTGAAAAGGCCCAAGCTGAAACTGGTGAAATTAAAGGCCACTACCTCAACGTAACTGCTCCCACCGTTGAACAAATGATGGAGCGTGCTGAGTTTGCTAAGGAAATTGGCACTCCAATCATCATGCACGACTACCTAACTGGTGGATTTACTGCAAATACAACCTTGGCCAAATGGTGTCGTCGTAACGGTGTGTTATTACACATCCACCGTGCAATGCACGCTGTAATTGACCGTCAAAAAGCTCACGGTATTCACTTCCGCGTTTTGGCTAAGTGCTTGAGAATGTCTGGTGGAGACCACCTACACTCTGGTACTGTTGTTGGTAAGCTCGAAGGTGAAAAAGGTATCACTATGGGCTTTGTTGACCTAATGCGTGAAGACCACATCGAGCAAGACCGCGAACGTGGTATTTACTTCACTCAAGATTGGGCATCCATGCCTGGTGTAATGCCAGTTGCTTCTGGTGGTATTCACGTTTGGCATATGCCAGCTCTAGTAGAAATCTTCGGTGATGATTCCTGCTTACAATTCGGTGGTGGTACTTTGGGCCACCCTTGGGGTAATGCTCCTGGTGCAACTGCTAACCGTGTAGCTCTAGAAGCTTGTATCCAAGCTCGTAACGAAGGTCGTAACCTCTTCAAAGAAGGTGGCGATGTTATCCGTGAAGCTGCTAAGTGGTCTCCTGACTTGGCCGTTGCTTGCGAACTATGGAAAGAAATCAAGTTCGAGTTCGAGGCAATGGATACCCTCTAAGTCTGTCTTTGAGATGTGGGATTTTAGATTTTAGATGGCAATTATGAAATAGATATGTCACACTTGTCTGCTAAGGATTAGATAGATCCTCAATCTAAAATCTAAAGTCTAACAACAATATTCAGGCTGGGGTCAAAAATGGATATTAAAAAAGTTGCGAAAGATACTGCAAAGGTACTGACGAGCTACCTGACCTATCAAGCTGTGCGGACTGTAACTGCTCAGTTACGAGAGACGAACCCTCCCTTAGCAATTTGGTTAAGTGGTTTTTCCTCAACAGGCAAAATTCAAGATGGAGAAGCTTACCTACAAGAGTTGTTCCAGGAAAATAAAGAATTAGCATTTAGAGTGATGACCGTTCGAGAGCATTTAGCAGAGGAAGTGGCTGAGTATTTACCAGAAATGCTTCGCAGTGGTATTCAGAAAGATAATATGGAACATCGCCGTCGGTATCTGGAAAAGATAACGCAACTGGAAATAGCAGACCCTAGTCTAGATCCAGAGCAACGAACAGATTAGCCACGAAAATTTGCGGTTAAAAATTCCTCCACCGAGAGACCGGGGGGCTGAGATATAAAATCTTGATTGATTCAAAATTTGGCTCCCTAGCACATTTATTCAACAGTAAAAAAATCAATGAGAACATTACCAAAAGAGCGTCGTTACGAAACCCTTTCCTATTTGCCTCCTCTGAGTCCTCAGCAAATTAGTCAGCAACTTGAGTACATTTTGGATCAAGGTTTCATCGCTGGTGTAGAATTTAGTGAGTCTTCTGCACCAGAAATGCACTACTGGACTTTGTGGAAGTTACCTCTATTCCATGCCAAAACAGTTCAAGAAGTTTTAAGTGAGATCGATGCTTGCCGTTCTGAAAATCCTGATTGCTTTATTCGCGTGATGGGTTTTGATAACGTGAAGCAGTGTCAGGTATTGAGCTTCATCGTACATAAGCCAAATCAGAGAAGATACTAAATTCATTGCTAAATTGATTTAGTTATAGTGGGGTAGGTAAGAGTCTATCCCACTATTTTTTTAATTGTGTCCGGTGGCGATCGCCTCACTCTGAAACGAGACTTTCTAATTTTCTCTTCATATAAATTTTATAGATCGTGACTGATATAGCAAGGAAAGAGTTGGTTAGGACAAAGATTGATGATGAACCTGAGACACCAGAAAAGCTTTTACCACTGTTCCCTGTTCCCTGTTCCCTGTTCCCTGCTATATCAACTACAGCAAAATGTACAAATAAATTTTTACTATAATTTTTCGCTCTAAAATGGAACTTAAACCACAAAAAGTCGAAATTAGCACCCAAAATATCGCTTACTATGAAAGTTCAGGTAAGGAGCAAACTATTTTCCTAGTTCATGGTAACTCTTCATCGGGACGCTCTTACCTACATCAATTACAGGGTGAACTGGGTGAGACATATCGTTTAATCGCGATGGACTTACCAGGTCATGGACTTTCAGATGTAGCTGCTAACCCAGAAATAACTTACACTCTCCCTGGTTATGCTGATACCGTTGTTGAAGTAGCTAAAGCTTTAGATGCTTCTAATGCAATTTTTGTAGGTTGGAGTCTAGGGGGACATATTCTTTTGGAAGCTAGCGATCGACTTACTGATGCACAAGGTATTGTTATTTTTGGTACGCCAC
>NZ_RCBY01000286.1 GCF_003838195.1 Okeania hirsuta | reverse complement strand
CTGTTGCCTGTTGCCTACCTTTGCTATACAATACCGATGCTACCGGACATGATATTACCTGTTTTTTTTGTACATTTAATAGACTGTGAAACATGAGCATACTTATTAGACTTGTCGCTTTATAACTTAAAAATCCCCCAAAAACCTTGTTATGTAAAGATTGTAGCTATTGGATGGCAAAAATGCTGGGAATTATTGCTCTGTCTAGGTTAGAGTGATTTTTTCCCTTTATTTAGCGACAACTCTATTATTGACCTGATTCTGGAGCCATTTTTATGACACACCTATTACAGGAATTATACCAGCCAAACTAATTTTTTCTAGTAATAACTGATCAATCAGTTCTTTGGTTTCATGACTAATATAATTTCTGTGACTATTTTCGACAAATTTTCAGAGACTATTTTGACATTGATATTTTTGTTTTTTGTTGTGAATAGTCCCGTTTTTGACAATATAATTACTACCACAACTAGGACATATTAATTGATAATTTGACATCTGAATTATAGAGATTTTTTTATGATTACTGTCATAGATAATAGCATACTTTTTTTCAGGATACTTGGGATTGATTCCTGATATTTTTATTTCTGATTATATGTAGCGATCGCCTAGGCAATAATTTTGATTTTTTTTAAGCAGGAAAAACTTAATATTTTCAAGATTAATGTCAAGAACTAATCATTTATATTGACTGATCACTACATATACAGGACTACCGAAAGTTTTTTGTTAACTAATTATCCAGGCATGATATCATACCTCAAATCACCAACACCAAAATAATTATGTATTATGCCATGTCCGGTTGAATACTTATAACCTACATTCCGCACGACAAAATGTCGTATAAAAAATAGGAGACAGGAGACAGCTATACTGGAGACAGGAGACAGGAGACAATTATAGTTGTCAATAGGAGTAAGTAATATCATGTCCGGTAGCATCGGTATTGTATAGCAAAGGTAGGCAACAGGGAACACTTAACTGGGAACAGGGAACAGGCAGGAATACTTAAGGGCAATAAAAAAAACTTAAATTCCCTGTAGATATTCACCCTTGGGTTTACACAAACGCGCCCCAGCGGACATGATATAATTGAGTATTTATACTTAATATTTTCCTGAGAATCTGACTGCTGAGAAAGGTCAAATGTAGGAGCTATATAGTATAAATATCTACCAAGTTATATCATGTCCGGTAGCATCGGTATTGTATAGCAAAGGTAGGCAACAGGCAACAGGCAACAGGCAACAGGCAACAGGCAACAAGCAGGAAGGCAATTGAGCAAGAAAAAAACTTAAATTTCCTGTAGATATCCACGCTAACTTTTACACAAACGATACCAACGGACATGATATTACGGATTTTTCTACTACTTTTATGTTACAAATTGAAGTACGAATGTGAGTTATAAATAACGATGAAGGAGTCAGGAGTTAAGAAGAGAAGAAAGTTTTTCCTGAACGCTATTAAACGGAAATGATATCACCTAACACTTAAAACTTTCTTTTTATCAACCAGTTATTTCAGTTGCCAAGGCTGATTTATTCTGTTTTTTTCTGCATAAGAACAGACAAGTTAGTTGATTTAATTTCATTTTAATGAGAGCTTTCACTCAAATTTCCAGGAATTATAACACTACGCGCTGGGAGTGGAAAGTAGGGTAGGATAACCACCAAGTTTAAATATAGCAATCTTCATCAGAACTTTAAAATACTCCATTCTTATTTAAAGATTTGATGAAGATCAGCAAAAATTGATGTTTTTTCAAAAAAAAAAGTTCATAATAGTAAGTGTGAATTTCAACTAACTTATTAACCTCAACTAAGTAACCTAGATATATCTGCTATGTATTTTGTAGTCAAGCATAGCAGATTTTTTCTTGTTTCAAAAACTATGAACTACATCATGTCCGTATAAACCCAAACAACCGATTTAAGTCTCTACCAATACAGTAACCGCTGCTACAGCAATTAACATTTCATCATTTTTATCTTCCAATTCAGCGATCGCCCTACCCTGTATTACCATACCCCCATCTTCAATAGTGATACTTTTCTGGCCAAAAGGCAATACAGCTAAAACTTCTTCTACCTTCACCTCTTCTGGATAAGGTACAGCAACCTGTACTTCTACAATCATTTCATTGGGATGACTTAAACCTGCTACTTCCCAGACTCCGGGTAAAGCATTATGAGCGATCGCATTTCTGACAGCTCTAGCTGCAGCTACTGTTGGTTCCTGGCCATGTTGGTCTATCCCCATACCCATTTCAATAATTAAACGTTTTCTCGTCATAACTACCCAAAATTAACTACAATTTGTTCAAAATAATAGAATCACCAGGAATTTCCCAGTGATATCATCTCCGGTAGGATCGTAGCGTATATAGAATTAAGTTTCAATTAAAAGAAACCCTTTCCTACGGAATGCTACGCAAACAGCATAGCAGCATAGCTGCCCTCTGCTTTCCTTCCACCAAAGTATAAGTATTCAAGCGGACGTGATATGATTCTATTATCCTATGCTTTGAAGAAGGAGACAGGAGACAGGAGACAGGAGGAAAATTACTTATGGATAGTCAACGAAGGGCCGCTCCGCGTCTACGCTCCCCCAAGTAATTTTGAACACTCCAGTTGACGGTGGGGTATTAAACCCACAAAGAAAATGATCAAAAAAAACTGATAGCTTTCAGCAATGGTATACAACTCGAAACAAAGTTTGTTAAAAATTAAATTGAGACAACTGTAAAAACTACCAACATATTCATTATAATTTATAAGAGTTGTCGCTAAATAGAGGGAAGAAATCGCTCCAACCTAGACAGAGCAATAATTCCAATACTTTTGTATTACTAATAGCTACAATCCTTACAGAATAAAGGTTTTGGGGATTTTTTAAGTTATCAAGCGACAAGTCTATTGGTTAGCCAAAAAACTAAAATTATATGACAGAATCAAAAGCTAAAGTTAGAAAAGCAGTAATTCCAGCAGCAGGTTTTGGTACGCGGATGTTTCCAGCTACTAAAGTTGTCAAAAAAGAACTCTTTCCAATTATTGACAAGGATGGTAGAGCAAAACCGATAATTCAAATAATTGTGGAAGAAGCCATAAGTGCAGGAATAGAAAATGTGGGAATAGTAATACAAAAAAGCGATTTCCAAGTTTTTAAAGATTTTTTCCAAGCTATCCCTAGTTATTATCAGAAACTTTCACCAGAGAAACAAGAATATTGTGAATATTTACAAAATTTAGGCAGTAAAATTACTCTATTAACTCAGTCAGAACAAGCTGGTTATGGTCATGCAGTTTTCTGTGCTAAAGAGTGGGTGGGAGATGAACCTTTTGTGTTATTACTAGGAGACCATATTTATACTTCAGAGGTAAAAAAATCTTGTGCAAGTCAAATTTTGCAAGTCTACGAACAGACCAATAAAAGTGTAATTGGCGTGAGAATAATACCAGGGACAGAAATACATCATTATGGTTGTATTAGTGGGAGTTTAGTTGCCGATGGCATAATTAATATAGATACAATTTATGAAAAACCAGAACTAAATTATGCCAGACAAAAACTTCATGTGGCAGGAATGAAAGAAGATGAATTTCTAGGAGTTTTTGGCATATATTTATTGACAGCAAAAATATTTGATTACCTAGAAGAAAATATCAAACAAAATGTTAGAGAAAAAGGTGAATTTCAACTGACATCTTGTTTGGATAAATTGCAAAAAACAGAAGGAATGAACGGGTATTTGGTAAAAGGGAGATGCTTTGACACCGGAATGCCAGATGTGTATTGGCAGACAATGATTGATTTTCGTAATACTTGATAGTATCATTGTAGAGAAAAATTTAGAAAACAAGGGAAAAACTTACTATGACTCATTTTGGTTTAATATGTCCCGGATCGACAGGACACCTAAACACAATGCTTCCCTTGGGGCAAGAATTAAAAAGGCGCGGTCATCGCGTTACTATGATCGGGGTGCTTGATGCTGAAGCTAAAACATTAGCAGCAGGATTAGAATTTCTAGCTTATGGTACAGAAGAATATCCCAAAGGAGGGATGGCAGAATCTTTAAATCAGCTGAGTAAACTTAGCGGGTTAGCTGCCTTTCGCTATACCATTAACCTATTTAAAGACGGGGCAAATGTTTTGCTTCGGGATGCTCCGCAAGTTATCAAAAATGCTGGCGTAGATGCTTTACTAATTGACCAAGCTTCATCAGCAGGTTCGATCGCCGATTTTCTCAACATTCCTTTTATCACTATCTGTAGCGCAGTAGTATTAAATCCAGATGAGAATGTCCCCCCTTATTTGACCAACTGGAAATATAGCACCGCCTGGTGGGCAAAATTACGCAATCAAGCTGGTTATGCTTTGTATAAACGGCTGAGAAAACCGATCGCGCAAGTAGTAGCTGAGTATCGTCGCCAATGGAATTTACCTCTATACTCTCAACTTGGTGATGCTTATTCTCAACTAGCTCAAATTAGTCACCAACCTGCTGAGTTAGAATTTCCCAGGAAAAATTTGCCCCAGTGGTTTCATTTTACTGGACCCTATCATTATTCATTCCAGTAGTCGAGAACCTGTTTGCTTTCCTTGGGATAAATTGACAGGAAAACCTCTGATTTATGCTTCTATGGGAACTGTGCAAAATCGTCTGATTGATGTCTTTTATAAAATTGCAGCAGCTTGTGAGGGGTTGGATGCTCAGTTAGTAATTTCTCTGGGTGGGTCTGCAACTCCAGAATCTCTACCCAACTTGCCAGGAAGTCCTTTAGTTGTGGAATATGCGCCCCAGTTAGAATTGCTCAAGAAAGTCACTCTTACTATTACTCATGCAGGTATGAATACAACTTTGGAATGTTTAAATAATGCAGTGCCAATGGTTGCTATTCCTATTGCTAACGACCAACCAGGAATAGCAGCGCGAATTGCTTGGAGTGGAGCAGGGGAAGCTGTACCTCTGAAACGTTTGACTGTACCTAGGTTAAAAAACGCCATTTCCCAGGTATTAACACAACCTTCATATAAACAAAATGCTTTGAGACTACAGAAAGCGATCGATACAGCAGGTGGGGTAACTCGTGCTGCTGATATTATTGAACAAGCAGTATCTATAAAAAAACCAGTCTTATCTGAAACTATAAACTAGGAAAAAACTAATTATGACTCATTTTGGTGCTATCTGTCCTACACAATTTACAGGACATCTAAACACAATGCTACCTTTGGCGCAAGAATTAAAAAGGCGGGGTCATCGCGTCACCTTTATTGGAATAGTTGGTTATGAAGCCAAGGTACTAGAAGCAGGATTAGAATATCTTGGCTATGGCAAAGAAGAATTTCCTGAAGGGGCAATGACAGAGTATTTGCATCATCTGAGTAAACTCAGCGGGATACCTGCTTTCCGCTATATTATAGTTAAAATTTTAAAAAAAGAGGCAAACGCTTTGCTTCAGGATACTCCACAACTGATCAAAGATGCTGGCATTGATGCTTTACTGATTGACTCAGTTTCAACAGGAGGGGTAGCGATCGCCGAGCTTCTGGAAATTCCTTTTATCACTATTTATAGCGTAGTGCTATCTCTTCAAGAGAATACCGTTCCTCCTATTTTCACTAACTGGAAATATAACCCCACCTGGTGGGCAAAACTGCGTAACAAATTTGAGTACCGTAGATCTAGACGCTGGGCTAAACCTTTGATAGAGGTCGTGAGTAAATATCGTACTCAATGGAATTTACCTTTGCAACCTCAGCCTGATACTCCTAATTATCAATTAGCTCAAATTAGTCACCAACCTGCTGAGTTAGAATTTCCCAGGGAAAATTTGCCTAAGTGCTTTCATTTCACAGGACCTTATCATTATTCAGGTACTAGAGAACCTGTTGCCTTCCCTTGGGATAAGTTAACTGGGAAACCTTTAATTTATGCTTCTCTTGGAAGTTTAGTAAATCGTTTTTTTGATGTCTTTGATAAAATTGCAGTAGCTTGTGACGGGTTGGATGCTCAGTTAGTAATGTCTCTGGGGGGTTCGGCAACTCCAGAATCTCTACCTAATTTACCGGGAAATTCCCTAGTTGTCAAATATGCACCCCAGTTAGAACTACTGCAAAAAGCTACTCTGACTATTACTCATGCAGGTATGAATACAACTCTAGAATGTTTAAATAATGCAGTACCAATGGTTGCTATTCCTATTGCCTTTGACCAACCAGGAGTAGCAGCACGAATTGCTTGGAGTGGAGCAGGGGAAGCTATACCACTGAAGCGTTTGACTGTAGCTCGATTAAGAAAAGCAATTTCCAAAGTGCTAACACAACCGTCATATAAACAAAATGCTTTGAGATTACAGTCAGCAATTCAGCGATCGGGTGGGGTAACTCGTGCTGCTGATATTATTGAACAAGCAGTATCTACAGGAAAACCTGTCTTAGCAGGAACTATCTAACTAGAAAACAACTTATTGTGACTCATTTTGGTGCGATCTGTCCTACACAATTTACAGGACATCTAAATACAATGCTACCTTTGGCACAAGAATTAAAAAGGCGAGGTCATCGTGTCACCTTTATTGGAATAGTTGGTTATGAAGCTAAGGTATTGGCAGCAGGATTGGAATATCTTGACTATGGTCAAGAAGACCTTTCTCCAGAGGCAATGAAAAAATCTTTGTATCATTTAAGTCAACTCAGTGGAATAGCTGCTTTGCGATATGGTATTCAGCTCAAAAAAAATGGGGCGAATGTTTTACTTAAGGATGCTCCACAACTTATTAAAAATGCTGGCATAGATGCTTTGCTCATTGACTCAATTTCAATCGCAGGAGGAACGATCGCCGATCTTTTGGAAATTCCTTTTATTACTATTTGTAGTGCAGTGGTATTTCATCTAGATTATGCTATTCCACCTCATTTTAAAAGTTGGGAATATAACCCTACCTTGTGGGGAAAACTCCGCAACCTATCTGCTTACACCTGGTCTGGACTACTCAGAAAACCTGTGAGAGATTTGATAGCAGAGTATCGTCGCCAATGGAATTTGCCTTTGTACTCTCATCCTAATGATGTATATTCCCAACTAGCTCAAATTAGTCAACAACCTGCTGAGTTAGAATTTCCCAGGGAAAATTTGCCTAAGTGGTTTCATTTCACAGGACCCTATCATTATTCAGGCACTAGAGAACCTGTTCCCTTCCCTTGGGATAAGTTGACTGGGAAACCTTTGATTTACGCTTCTCTGGGAAGCTTAGTAAATCGTTTTATTGATGTCTTTGATAAAATTGCAGCAGCTTGTGACGGGTTGGATGCTCAGTTAGTAATGTCTCTGGGGGGTTCGGCAACTCCAGAATCTCTACCGAACTTACCGGGAAATCCCCTAGTTGTCAAATATGCACCTCAGTTAGAACTGCTGCAAAAAGTTACTCTGACTATTACTCATGCAGGAATGAACACAACTCTAGAATGTTTAAACAATGGAGTACCAATGATTGCTATTCCTATTGCTCTGGATCAACCAGGAATAGCAGCACGAATAGCTTGGAGTGGAGCAGGGGAAGCTATACCACTGAAGCGTTTGACTGTGGAACGGTTACGAACAGAAATTTCCCAGGTACTAACACAACCTTCATATAAACAAAATGCTTTAAGATTACAGTCAGCAATTAAGCGATCAGGTGGAGTAACTCGTGCTGCTGATATTATTGAACAGGCAGTTTCTACAGGGAAACCAGTCTTAGCTGAAACGATAAACTAGGAAGGCAGAAACAATTTTTCAACTTCTACTTTTCTCCTGATCTGAAATCCGGTTATACATTTGTCGCACTTTATATAGCGCTGTGCGCAGGCAACAGCTCCGGAAGAGGGAATAAAAAACCTTTGAAGAAGGAGACAGGAGACAGGAGACAGGAGACAGGAGACAGGAGACAGGAGACAGGAGACAGGAGGAAAATTACATGGGGATTCGCTCCCCCAAGTAAT
>NZ_RCBY01000285.1 GCF_003838195.1 Okeania hirsuta | reverse complement strand
GCGTGAACACCCCCGTTGACGGTGGGGTATTAAACCCACAAAGAAAATGATAAATGATAATTTACTTCGTAAACATTCAGCTATTAGCAGTCAGCGTTTCCCTGCGGGATGCTACGCAAACAGCAATTAGTAATGAATAATTACTTCTCAGATTTAGGAAGGGGACTTTGGCAGTAACTTTGTATTCTTTCTGAATTTCAACGGTTGCTTTTACCTTCTCCAAAATTAATAGCTGATAACGCAGTTCCAACCATAGGAGACTAGCTAATAGCTGACGGCTATTTGCGCAACATTCCACAGGAAATGCTTACTATACTTCTTAATAAAAGTCAAAATTTGCTTTTTTCATTAGACATATCCGAAAAAGAAAAAAATACCGAAAAAAGCCACAAAAAAAAGGGTGCATCTCATATTTGCAAAAATACTTTTTTTTCCTATATATTCCCTATTCCCTATTCCATTTTGCCTGTTGTCTGTTGCCTAAAAGCGATAAATTTTTGGCTTTATTCAAAATTGAGATGCACCCAAAAAAAAGGAATTAATTTAAGAATAAAAGAAGAAAAATTCAAAATTAGCCAAAGATAGTAGTTGAACATCTAACAAGATTGTTAAAAGTTTTCAGAGTAGTTCAATAAAGATTCAGATTAAGAGGGAAAAAAATGAGCAAATAGTGAAGACAATATGTGGCTTAGTGAGACTGAACAAAGGAGGGTTAATCAGATAATCAAAAAAGTTGTAAACAAGAAATAAAAAAATCAAATATAAGGGGATACGCGACCCCTCCTAAAATTAAATGACAAGCTAGAAGTCCGAGATTTAAACCCAAGCTTTTAGCGCGCTGAAAACTGAGTGCTATTTGCAGAGCATTCCGGTACAAAAAATGCTGATAGCTAGTTAACTTTGATTACTTTGTTCTGCACTTTGAATTTTTATTTAAACTGCTGTAAAGTCTATCTAATTATCGTTTAACGACTAAAAGACAATTAATCTATTAGTCTATCTAATCATAAATCAATAAATCATGGTGCACGAATTTTCCTTTGCTTTTGGACTACGAAAAATAGAAGATAATAACCTCTCATCTCAAAAACATGAGTCACGCTCAATCTACCGAGCAATTGTGTTAATGCTATTAACCACAACCATAGTCGGTTTACAAGTTAGTCGTCTGGTTCAACTACAATTAATTCAAGGTCAACAGAATAGAGACCGAGCAGAAAACAACCGCATTAGGCCAATTTCAGTCCCATCCAATCGAGGACTAATCCTAGACCGTAATGACAAAGTCTTTGCATCTAATCGTCCCATCCGTTCCATCTATTTATGGCCAAAAGAACAATCCAAAGAGCAATGGAAAATTACTGCAGAAAAGCTCAGAACCATAATTGATATACCCGCCGAAAAAATCATTCAAAAAGTAGAGCAGGCTATAAATTCAGGAGAAAAGAATGTAAATATTAGCCATGAAGTGAATCGTGATACTTTTGTCACCTTACAGGAAAGAGCTGCGGAATTTTCCGGTGTAGAAGTGAGGTCGGAATCAACTCGTTATTATCCTCATGGACAATTAGCATCTCATATAATTGGATACCTTGGCGAAGCTACATCAGAAGAACTAAAAGCTAACCCAGAATATCAAATGAGAATGATGGTTGGTAGATTAGGGGTTGAAGCAAGTGCTAATAATTTACTTGGGGGAAAATGGGGTAAGCGTTTGATAGAAGTCAATGCCCAAAATCAGGAAATAGGTAGTCTCGGAGAAATTAAACCTCAAGCAGGAAAGACAGTAAAGTTAACTCTTGATATAGACCTTCAGAAAACAGCAGAAAAAGCTCTAGGTTTTCGTAAGGGAGCAGTAGTTGCTCTAGATGTGAATACGGGGGAAATTTTAGCAATGGCCAGTTATCCCAGATTTAACCCCAATGTGTTTACGAAACCTATGTCTCAAGCCAAATGGCAAAATATTCATAGTCAGGAGCAATCATTTTTAAATCGGTCTCTCCAAGGTTATCCTCCAGGTAGTACTTTTAAAATAGTGACTTCTTCAGCAGCTATGGGGTCTGGAAAATTTTCACCATACTCCCTTGTATATACTTCTGACTCGATTTATGTTGGAGGTATTAGTTTCAATGAACATAGTGGAGGATATGGTTCAATTGGTTTTAGAAGTGCATTAGCCTATAGTAGTAATACCTTCTTTTATAGAATAGGTATGGCTATTGGACCTCAAGAAATAATTAAATGGGCACATCAGCTTGGTTTGGGTGGTGAAAATTTAAACCTTTTGGGCATACCCGCAACATACAATGGTTTAATTCCTACTGAAGAAGATAAACGTAGGATTTATAATGATGATTGGTATTTGGGTGATACAGTAACTATGGCAATTGGCCAGGGTCTGGTTTTGGTGACACCATTAGAGTTGGCAGTAGCAGTAGCAGCGATCGCTAATGGTGGTAAACAGATTAAGCCTCACTTGTTAGCAAATGAAACGAATAGTCCAAAAATGAAGCCTACTCCCACAGGGTTGAAACCTGAACAGATAAAGATTATTAGAGAAGGGATGATTGATGCAGTTTATTATGGTACAGCACAATCTCTTAATGACGGTACTATTCCTCTGACAGGAGGGAAAACGGGAACCTCAGAAGTAATTGGACAAAGGTCTCACTCTTTATATGTTGGTTTTGGGCCAGCTTATCAGTCAAAAATTGCGATCGCTGTCATTGTGGAGAATGGAGGTTATGGTTCTGTTTCTGCTGCTCCTGTTGCCAAACAGGTTTTTCAAACTTATTTCAGCAAGTATAATGAAGATCAATCAAACTAGATTGTAACTTGGGATTTTATATTTTTGATTGAAGGAAGAAGAAAGAAGAAAGAAGAAAGAAGAAAGAAGAAAGAAGAAAGAAGGAAGAAGCAAAAATCTTACGTTGTCTGAACAAGAAGTGTTCCTTTGACAAAAAAGAGAATTAATGACTTAAAAACTGGTATTGAAGTCATTAATTATGACTCCTGACTTCTAATACCATGTCCGGTAGCATCGGTATTGTAAGCGTGAAGGTAAGGAAGACCGAAGTTGGAAGAGGGAAGAAGACTTAAAAGCTTGAAAAAACTTAAGTTTCCTGTAGATATTCGCCCTTGATTTTACACAAACGATACCAGCGCACATAACATAATACCATATCCGGTTTACACAGGAGGTTGATTAAAAGGGTAAAGCAGCTATGCTGATGCACTACCCTAATTTGGAAAAAGAATGTTACGAACATAGGACTTACGCACCTCAAGGTATCTTCGTCATTGCGACCCATAGGGAAGAATCTCAACTCGTAGTTTTTCGTACCTCATGCGTAAGTCCTAGAATAAATAATCAGGGCAGTTAAAAGACACCTACAGCAAATGTCACTTGAAATAAAAATATAAATTCTGACCTAATAAATGGTATCAAAGCTTATTCATTCTGACTCCTAAGAAATAACCTAGTTATTTGTACCAAACATTTATCAATTTGGTATAATCCTTTTGTTTGATTTATTGGCGTTGGTGACATCCTCTCCGGCCTGAAGGCGCGGAGATTCCTACTGAACCGTAGCTCTTCGGTGGGTTGACGTTTTGCTGGCGCAAAGCTCCGCTAACACAGGCTGCTGCTAGCTTGACCCTAGTCTTATGCTTGCCTCCACGTCCGTTTAATGTCTCGGACTGCCTGCCCGCGACTAATATATTTATTGCTGTATTCTCGTCTCTGTCGTGTTTGGCACCACAATTAAGGGATTCCCATTCTCGCACTTGAAGGTCTAATTTGCCTCTACGAAAACCACAACATGAACATTTTTGAGTCGTCGCCTCCCAACGACTAATTATTCTCAAATCACGACCATACTTTTCTGCTTTTCCTTCTAAGAAAGTTCTAAATTGTCGCCAACCTAAATCAGATATAGCTCTGGATAATTTGCGGTTTTTTACCATGCCATAAACATTCAAATCCTCTAAAACAACTGTTTGGTTTTCACGAATTATTTTAGTAGATAATTTATGCAGAAAATCTGTCCTTGTATCTTTTAATTTACTATGAAACTTAGCTACTCTAGCCCGTGCTTTTTCATACCTTTTAGACCCTTTAGTTTTATTAGATAATGACTTACTTAACTTTCGATACTTCTTAATCCATTTTTTCAACGGTTTTGGTGCATCAATCTTTGTACCATTGCTGAATGTTGCAAAGGTTTTAATACCTAAATCTATGCCTACTGAATTATCAGTTTTTGGTAAAGCTTCTGGTTGTATTTCTACGACAAAACTAAGAAAGTATCTATTAGCTGAATCTTTAATAACTGTTACTGAGCTAGGCTCACTGGGTAGTTTTCTTGACCAGGCTACTTTCAGCTTTCCAATCTTGGCTAAATAAACTTTATCTTGGTGTACTTTAAACCCCTTCAAGGTAAACCTGGCAGTCTGTTTTGATTTTCTGCTTTTAAATTTGGGAGGTTTTATGGCTTGGCCTTTTTTCTGACCTTTTGTAGAACTGAAAAAGTTTTGATAAGCTTGGTTTAAATCATTCAATGATTGCTGTAATGGTACAACTGAAACCTCTGATAACCATTCTCTATCCTCCACCTTTTTAGCTTTAGTAATAAACTGTTTTTGTAGTTCAGAGTTAGCAGGTTTCTTCTCTCCTAATTTGTATTTTTCTTGACAGCAAGCTAGACTATCATTCCAGACAACGCGGACGCAACCAAATAGCTTTGCTAATCGGTATTTTTGTCCCGGTGTTGGATATATACGGTACTTAAATCTAGCTTTCATAGTATGACTTTAAACTAACAATATGATAACATAGTTGTTGAAGAAAAACCAATTTAAAAGTCGCCCTAGAAGGGCGAGGCTTCAAACCCCATTTTTCGGTGAAAAGAGGTATGATCTCATGTCTGGATAAGAGCGTGATAGAACTCTGTGACCTTTATGCCACCAAAAAACTTTCTCCTTCTACTCAGGGTTTCTGATTCTTTCTTCCCTCCTAACTCAGTCCTCCTGACTTCCCCTCCTGGGAGGAGCGCGCGGGTAGGTTGACTCCTAAAGAATTAAGATAAATATCATACACGCGCTTTACCAACGCCGATTTATTTGATTCCTCAAATAAAAACTATTTAGCTTAACTAGAACTACGGTGATTTATCCTGTTCCTGAAAAGCATTAATTATCTCAACCGAATCTTCCCCTAATCGAACAGTAAAATCAGAACCAATTTCACCAATAGAAGCAGGCTCAATATTACCAAAACCCAAAGCATTTTTCACAACTTCAGCAGACTCCAAATAACCCCCTTGAACAATAATTTGAGTCAAAGGTTCTTTGTCAGGCCAATCAGAAACTACATAAACATTGTAGAATCCTTGATCCCTCAAATATTGAGCAAAATTTGTCGCTGCTTGAGAATTACTAGAGGCATTTTGAACAGCTATTTTAGCCTCTAAAGACAAAGTTTCATTAACTTTTATCGGATAAAATAGATCGTTATAATTAAAATCTTCTAACTTGAAATTAAAATATTGTTCAAGGATTCGGTCTCGACCAGGTTGATCTATAATCCAATAGCTACTCAAATACTCATCACTAGAACTAGCTCTTCCTGGCAACATTACCATTCTCAAATCATCTCGTTCTAAATCAAGACTAAAACTTACCAAAGCTAACATTTCAGGAAAACTTAAATTAGTATCAACATACTTCAGCATTACCTGAATAATATGAGGCAACCGAGGTAAAACTGCCACATTAGTAACGCGGTTTCGGAGCGCCTTGAGCAAAACTTGTTGTCGTTGAATACGACCAATATCTCCATGAACTTCTTCTCGGAAACGAGCAAATTGTTCTGCTTGTTCACCATTGAGAGTTTGCCAACCAGACTTTAAATCTATTTTTAGCTGCTGAGTATTATCAGTATAAGACATAGGTTGAGGAACAAAAATTTCTACCCCACCAAGTTGTTCCACTAATTCTCGAAACGCTCCCTTACTAACTCGCACATATCGGTCAATCTCAAAACCACTTAAAGTACTCTCTAAAACACTTTCTACCAGTTCTGGCCCACCATAAACATTAGCTTCATTAATTTTAGCAATACCAACTTTGGGAATTAGGACTTGAGTATCTCGTGGTACTGAAAGTAAACTGACAGTCTGAGTAGTGGGATTAGCTTGTACTAATAGTAAAGTATCGCTACGACCCTCAAACACATCTGGAGAATTTTCTGCCACCCCTGAGACTTGGTCAATTCCCATCACCAGAATATTCATCGGTTGTGAGAGTTGGTAAGGCAGACCCTTACGCCATAGGACATCTGAAGTAAATTTCTGGAGTAGTTGGCTGAAAAACTGTGGTTCAACCGGAGCAAATAGAGCAGTTATTGCCCCAAAAGAAGTAGTTGTAGTTCCACTCAACACTAATACAAGTATCCAGAACCACAATTTGTGCCAAATAGACCGGGACTTAGTAGAAGAAGTATTATTCATAATAAAAGTTAAAAGTTAAAAGTAAGATTATTGGTGTAACTATAGCCGTTTGTGTCCAAGTTAATGGCTATAAATGGAATAAATAGGGCTTGCTGATAAACTATCAAAGTATTGACATATAAAGGTTTCAGCCTTATTATGTTTAAAAAAAGTCCCAGCTTTTCGGTCAAGAAAGCTCAAAAAACTAGCATTTTGTGCAGACAAGGACAGAAAAATTAAGGGACAATTCTTCCAACTACATCCTCTGTAATTCCCATTTATCCTGACTCGGTCCTCTCCCTCCTGGGAGGGGGAGGGGCGAGGGGTGGGTTGACTCCTACCCTCACCCATAAGACTTTTTCAGCAAACCCTAAATAAAGATATAGACCACTTCTGAATTGGTAATAATTAATAACTGAGTCTAAATGCCAACTACTCAATTCCCTACTTCCTAAAAACTGAGAATTTTGTATTTCACAAACTATTAAACCGCTATAATATTGAAAGTCTGAGAATCTCCTCAAAAAATCAGCAAATTCCATAGTTGGGTAATATCATGTCCGGTTGAACAGTTTTGAAGAAGGAGACAGGAGACAGGAGACAGGAGACAGGAGGAAAATTACATGGGGATTCGCTCCCCCAAGTAATGCGTGAACACTCCCGTTGACGGTGGGGTATTAAACCCACAAAGAAAATGATAAAATAAATTAACGACGGAGGAGGACCGAGTCAGGAGGGAAGAAAGAAAAAGGAAGAGGAAGAACAGCAGAAGAAAGAGAAAGTTTTTTGATCACGCTCTTATCCGGACATAATATAACTTGGGAAAAACTGGCAATGAGAATTTAAGATTGAATAGTCTAATCTATTAATTAATCTAAAATCTGATGATACCTGTAATTCTTGCTGGTGGTAAAGGAGAACGTTTTTGGCCCTTAAGTCGAAAGCATCGACCCAAACAGTTTCTTTCTCTGGATGGCAGTGGTAAAAGTTTGTTACAAACAACAGCAGAGAGATTACTCTCATTATCTAACAATTGGGATGGTTTATGGGTTGTAACTTCGGCAATGTTGGCCGAAGGTGTAGCACAACAGTTACCCCAGATGCCAAAGGAAAATATATTGGCAGAACCAGAAGGAAGGGATACAGCTCCTGCTGTTGCGTGGACAGCTATAGAGACTGCACGTCGTTATGGGGAAGATGCAGTAGTGGGGTTTTTCCCTGCTGACCATTGGATCGGGGAACCGGAAGTATTCCAGAAGACCTTGGAGGCAGCAGCTGAGTTGGCAATGAATCAGGAGGCTATTGTTACCCTAGGTGTGAAACCCTCTTTCCCTTCTACAGGTTATGGATACATTGAACAGGGAAAAGAAGCAGGAAATTTTGGTGGGTTTGATGCTTATAGGGTGGCGCGGTTTACGGAAAAGCCTAACCGAGAGAAGGCTGAGGAGTTTTTAGCAACGGGTCGTTTTAGTTGGAATGGCGGTATTTTTGTGTTCCGGGTGGGGGTCATGTTGGCTGAGTTACGAAAATATGCGCCGACGATGATGACTGTTTTGGAGGCGATGGGTGCTGAGGGTTATTCTCAGTTGGA
>NZ_RCBY01000284.1 GCF_003838195.1 Okeania hirsuta | reverse complement strand
TTACAATCACTTGGCACAATTGTATGAGAATGGGGAAGCTATTGATCTCGATCCGATCATCTCCTCCACCCAAATCAAAGAGATTGTAGGAACACTAAAGTATCTCGAACAGCCTTATAAGTTGAAAGACATCTATGAGCGCTTTGACGGCCTGTTTTCCTATACCCAAATTCACTTTGCCCTGGCCCATCATAGGAAGGTTCAAAAGGATGGGATCGGAGCTTCTTGATTCTCTTAAAAATACGAAAGGATAAGAAGCCATTAAAAGTCTTCTTATCCTTTCCTACTATTGCTTGCTGATCTACCCAGCGCTTTAATAAATTTCTGGAATTCGATCAGGATAATCTGTTATAATGCCATCCACTCCCATCTGCAACAAAGAATCCATCAAAGTGGTCTCATTTACCGTCCAAGGAATGATTTTCATACTTTTCGCATGAGCTTCTTTGGCTAATTGGCGGTTGTAAAAATTGTGAGATATGGTTCTGTAAGATTTGGGGTTAATGAGCGTAAGCTGTCTAATTGATCATCTAAACTGCCGGTAAATAACACAAAGATGCAATTTTATTAGGTAATTCAAACTCACACTTCGCTTAAGGGGCGCATATCGAAGAGACTGGACTTCTGCTCTATCTACAATACGAGTGCCTCTAATTCATCGACTACCATGCGATTCAAAAGTTTGAGAGATTAGCCACAAAAACTATGCATTCCACTTCACTCTTATCTCTAATTGTAATGCGGAGCGGGCAATTGAAATGCTTTCACATGCTCCCTATCAGTCTCGACCATATTCTTAGGAGGGCGACTTATAGGTTTTCATTAGCTTGCTCAGAAGTTCGGGTTAACTTTTGAAACCACAATCAAGGCCTTTACCTCATATATAAGGTCATCTGTAGTGGATACGAATTTCTCTTCCTCTTCAGCTATGGGCGATCCATATAGGCTCAGGCATGAAAGGCTTGCGTTCATCCAGGCTCAAGATTGGAGTAAATCAACAATTGACTAATCCCTTGGGAACGGCCAAATCCAGTCTAGGGTTCTGACTGCGGGTATTCTATAGCCTTAAGGAGGGCCGGATGTATTTTCTCGAGCAAGTTCTGGGCACCGCGATTTCCCCTGCAATCGATTATATTTCATCCATAATTCAGGGGTTTGCTGACAATCTAATCGAGGAGTAGTAATGCCCGTCAGAGAGAAATCTTTCAACATTACTTTGGTTTTGATCATGTAATCTACCGTTAGATACACAACAACTTCACTCTAAGTCCAGTCCACTATCGTCAATGAAAAAGTCAGGAGTTGATGCTGGAGCTGCATCTGCCGGGTTCATGCCCCTAGGCATGCCACCAACGAACAGAAACAAGCCAGGTACTTCCCGAGCAAAGAAGGGAAATCCTCGGCCCCGGTTCGTGCATCAATCAAATGCACATTTCCTGCCCCTGTCGACTCTACGGTTGGTAGCATTTTACTAGTCAACTCGATATCATTAAAGTTACCGATATCCTTCTTCAATCGTTACTTGGCCAGCCGACGCTTCAGCAATCTTGGTGCAGTTCTACGAAATCCGCATGGACCTTCTTTGCATCTTACATCGGGGCAGGAATGTGCCAATATCTCAACTGCCTCTGAAATGAGTATTATTAACCACCTTCCAATGGATATACCGCATTTCTTAGAAGCTGATTTTGTCTGTAATGATGTGTTGTAGGCCTGATAATTGAGCAGAACAGCAATCGGATCCACACAGTCCAGGGTGTTGAGCCATGCGTCTGCTTTCCTTTGACTTTAATCACCATCGATGACGCAGCCGGTTCCACCGGGCTTATAGTTGACGTGTCCAACCTCTGTTTTAGAGTTGATATGTAGGCCAAAAATGACATCTACCCCATTGTCAGAAAGTACTCTTCTTTGAACCATCAATTTCGCACGCTTCTCACCAGAGGCCTCCTTCTTCAGCTGCTGAAAATGAATACTACCTTCTGCAAGTTGATCCTTCATCCCTACTAGTACCTCAGCCGCTCCCTTCAATCAAGTATGGCGACATGGAATAACATGACTGCAGGCATGCATCACTCACCAACCTCTTTCCTAAGAAAGTAGTTTTTGACCTTGATTGCAATGGTACTGCAGGCAGCTCTTTCTACCACCGGTAAACCATCCTATAACGCTACAGAAAAGCCGACTGTAGCACATCTAGTACCTCCAATACTGCCACCACACCCGTACGTGCGATACCTACTTCTGTCTTCAAACCAAGGTTTTCAAATGTTTTTAATATCCGATGTTTGGATTCTGATCTATATCAGATGCTCATCAATGGACGCCATTCACCACTTTCTCCTTCACTTGCCATCGTTATCATCTGGTATCACGCTCCCTTGCCCCAAAACAATTTGGGCAATAGACAAGGGCAAAAAATAATAGGTTTCTCATACTGTTCAAGTCTTTTAATAGTGCTGAAAGGCAATTTATTCGCTTCCTTTCGTAATTGCTCATATATAATGATGAAATTGAGGAATAAGTCTCTATGCCTTTATAAAAATTAAAGAGTCCGTATGCTCGTTGGGTGAATGCAAGCATCAGAGATCCAGTTCGAATCCCATAGAACCGACTCTCAAGACCTAGAACCCCTCGACAGAGGGCGACAATTGGAATACTTCCTCCCTCCTGCTTCGGAATTGGTGTTTACCAAAGGTCTCCTGCATAGCTAGATGCGCTGCACGGTATTCTGGTGTGTCAGTTGGAGTAACTCGCTCCCGCTCAGATGGACACACCTTAACCTCACAGAATCAGGTGCTATGCTTTCAAATGATCAGCAAAAAAGTTTAGCAATTTACAGAGTCTGATGTGGAACAGACGCATCGATTTTAGCAAAGGCTTGGGAAGGCAACACTGTTTTTGGAATCTTCTCAGTATATCTCCGCCAAATTCATACATCTAGTGTGGCACGGATGGAAGTGCGCTCATGGTTGTGAAACGTGTTCTGACCCCTGGATATGGAGAATCGCTAGTTTACTTTGACTGCTCGCAGCTGAACGAGGCTTTTGTTCATTTAGCCTCGAGCAGTCGCTCCAGAAATCACCTCGACAATAATCGTAAAAGCCAGGAATCGTAGTGCTTATTTGGCATCCTGCACTAGAAGAGATCATGTCGCAGAGACGTGACTGGATTCTTGCAACAGCTCCACCATAACTCCGGATGTAGATCTCGTTTTGGTCCAGTACTTCTACTTCCACATAATCAAACCTCTCAGTCGGTAGTAAGAGGCGTGTGTACTATGGAAATGATGGAAGTATAGATATTAGGATGACATACAAGCTCTGCATCTTCCTGGTTCGCTCTACAGAAATCCCCTAAATGATCGGATCCAACTTCCTCTCCTCCAATCATGAAATTGGTTGCACCAAGTGCATCATTCTGATCAGGCTTCGAAGCTTTGACATGCATAAAGAACTGCCCTTTATCGTCACGGCACCACAGCAAAAATAGCTCGTCTGGATGCATCTTAGTCTTCTTAATCACCGGTCGAAGGAGGAGATTCCATAGGTCTAAGGGTTAGGTGCTGAACATCATATGTCCTACTAAAACAGTGGTAAACTTCCCCAGGATTTCTCACCAAAACAATCGGAGTCCTTCGGTTGGCATACTTCCACGGCATCTGCACCGGCAGCCTTCAATATCAGCAACCATAACCGCCGTTTTCAATCATCACATCTTTGTAGCGGGATCTGCGCTGATTGACGGGATTTTCAACATCTCCCTTAGTTCATCCAAGGGAACTTTCTTATGTTCCTCGATGTACTGCATCACATTTTCCATATGCTATCTTTTCTGGTTTATTTTGATTAAGTCAGAGTTACATTCATAGTTTGAATGTTTAATTACTATGATGATAGTATTTGACTGATAATGCAGAGAAAAAAAATCAGGTACATTATCATTATCAATTTTCCAATTCTTCCTACTATTGCCTTGTTCTAATTCAAGATTATTTATTCACATTAATACGTCGCCACTATCCTTCAACATTAAAAAGAGGTCCATCAAATCGATCGGGCCCTGGCCAGGAATTCAGTTTGCAAGGGTTGCCATCAGATCGGTAAGTTCACGCGGACCAAGCCCAGTGCTCGGTTATGCCTTTAGCAAAGCCACTTGAAAAGTATGAGCAACTTGAAAATTATGTTCAAATAGAGCTCCTGTTCTTTGGCGATTAAGTATGAAATCAATGCCAGACTTTTTGCCAGTTCCTCCAATTCTGACAATAATATTGGCCAATTTTTGATGTTGGTGAGTGGGAGAATACAAAAGGTCGATAATGCAAAGACAGGAAAAAGATCCCCTGATGCCCAATCGGCGGGAACTACTCCCATATGACCTATTAACTCCTTTCCTTCCCAAAGCAAATTAAGAAAAGTGGCGGGTACTTGTATAAGTTTGATGTGTGGATATCCCGGAAAACAAAGGTGTAGTAGGCGAATGCTTGGCTGGTTCGGCAGTGAGTAAAAACCCTCCGTTTCTATCAATTCCATGCAGCCGATACATAGTGTCTTTTCAATAATCAATAATTCCATCCTCTGACAACTTGCGATTATTTTCCTTCAATAGGAAGAAATACTACCGGTTTTCTTATACCACGAATGCTGCCAAATTGGAGGTTTCGTAATACCTACCGCAGCTCGTGCCTCAATCCTACGCTTTTTGGCAAGCTCGGATTTCCGACACTGCAGGACAGAATCGCACAATGCAGTTTGCCATTCGCATTACCAAGCCCCATCTTTAGCGACTTTCTTTTCGTAAAAAACTTCCATCAAAGGTTACTAATTTAGCATCCAATGGACCGGAATTAATGAGGCCTTCCTAAGTGCATTTTACTCAAAACGATCAAGCCCCAATCCGCTGTTGTATGAGCCCCTTAGAATCACTGTTTTTAAGGCCATGACCTCTTGCTCCTTCTTCGGTGTAGCCTGAAAGTTACCGATTCAAGAGTCGCTCCCAAAGTGGATCGCTGTCGAAGCGTGGTATTTCCCAAAAATAGGAGAAACCGTCTGATTTCGTGAAAATGACAACAATGATAATCCACTCCACCTCTAAACTTCCCATCACCGTAGACAAGAGATCCATGTAGTTCGATTCACAACTCAGGCCACCATCGGGAGCATCATACCCCAATGAAAATATTGAGCAATACTTCCCCGCAACAGTCATAGATCAGATACATCAGATACCCACGATCAGTATGTCGAGGATTCCAATACGAATGGGCAAAATCGATCTTAACCAAAAGATCATCTCGTAGGCAATAGCTTCGTCTGAATTAAAAGGGATGAAACTCAATACTGCGTCCACTCGTAATCGTTTTGACAAGTTTAGCTCTTTTGTACAGGTCTGCCCATTCTCCACGAATCAAAATAGGTGATAAGCCTCCGTCCTTTTTTGCGTGACTGTAGCGCGCCGTAAACTTGTAGGAGTGTGCAGGCACATCCTGTCATCGTTTCCGCCGTTAGACAAGGTGCACGTAATTGGCGCTCCAGAACATTTTGCAAGGGCGAATAGGCATACGAAGAAGCTGAAGATTTTCTCATCTGTACCCCCCTATAAATCCTTCCACAGCCACCTCCTGCAAACTTTGGTAGCGGAGCATGTCCATGAGTCCATTGGCAGGTTAGTACTCTATATAGATCAGGCCTTTGCGTCAAAACGCCCCGCAAAACTATCCCCCTCTGCTTGACCATAGATGGCTAATTATTCGGAGGATGTATACTTATTTGCAATAGGTTATTCGCGGAGCTTGAAAATCATCAAACTATTTTGCTTGTTCTTTTCCGCCCCAGCCCGAAGCCACTCAAACCGTTCCTTCGTCCCACGATCTGGCGATAGCGAAACGCCATTGTCTCCAGCATAATTGGCATTAACTGTAAGCCTTGGATTGAAACTGGAGTTTACGGTGACAATCTTCGTACAGGACCAGAAGAGCCCGGGTTTTCACGTCAAACGCCGTCCTTTTCGATGCACATGGACATGCCACCGAAAACCCATCATAAACATCAAGGCCACTTCTAATTTCGTAATCCGCGGGATAAAGTCAAGTTCGGTATGAAGTATGGCTCTAGCTCATTATTCAAGTTTAGGCGGTATATCCGTTCTGGAAAATTGTAACTTGAATACCCTGAAAGTTCGTTGTTCTCAGGGTTACCGTAATTTTTGCTTACAGCTCCGAGTCCAAGTGGTTTAGGTCAACTTCGTACAACTGCTCCCAGAAAGGCTGTAACATTAGCTGCTTTTCCTGCTCAGTAATGAGCAATCAATTTATTCCGTACAAATAACTTGATCCAACAACGCTACCTTCCGGCAAGATCTCTTCCAATAGGGGTGCTCCCCGATTGCGGTAGAAACTTGAATAAGCTTCCCTTATCCGCTGATGAGTGGTTCTAAACAGCAGTTATTTCCGTATCCTCAGACAAATCGAATTGCTCATCAAAAAGGAATAAATCGGTATGAATCCGGGTTGCCGTTCGTCAATTGCGAAGTAGATGCATTACCGTGGCTATTTTCAAACAGTTGTAGAATCAGAATCGTTGATCAACGAAGTATGCGCGGCATTTCTTTCAGGAAAATTCGATCGGCAAGATTACTCGCTTCATTGATCATACCTAGCCTGTGATAGAATAATTGTGGAATTCATTCTTGGGCAGACGATATAGTTTGAGCGCTCGTATCTGCTATAGTAGAACCCTTTGTCCAGGCGATGCGGAATGCTTTACTTCCTCGATAACATCAGAACAGTTCCCCGTCCGGAGATCAAGAACGCGACTCGTCTTCCAATCAGATCACTTTTAGCTAATTGTAATCGACAATAGGCGGCCATCGTGAAAAAGTATGGCAGAAACGATACACTTCCATCATCTGATAATGATGGGATCAAATTAAGCTGTTCAAAGGGGCTTCGATGGCCTGGCTCCTATGAAGACAGCTTGTTCTGTAGTCCGCGATTCATGAATTGGTAGTAGGACGCTCCTTTCTTTTCCAACAACTCGAGCTCGTAATTCCACAGGTCCGTAGTCGCTGTTCATCAACCATTTCCGGGTAAGGAATCAACAGTATTTCCGTGTGAGCGATTGTTGACTCTTCGTCCATGTACGGAGAGTATCATACTCAGCCATCGAATGAGATCGACGAACTCGCGAGTTCTCAAAAAAAGAGACCTCTGTTGATCCTTGATAGGTCTAGGGTATTGGACAATAAACGTATTTGCTCGGACTATATTATGCGCATTCTACTCCTTGTTCTGTGCACAAATCATGCCAGCATGCTATTCCCATCCACAAGCGTGTTTCACCATTTAGCAAGGGTTTATGTTTTTTCGCAAGCAACATTTGGTTAACTTTCGTATTAATAGCAAAAAAGCCACTAAACAGTGCTGCCCTTATGGAGGCCTGAAGGCAAATTCAAGGCCAATCCAATATCCAAATCCTTTAAATATGAATTTAAAACAATCTACGTTTGCCCTTTTTTCGCTTATTCTGGCGGTTTACTTCCCATCAGCCAGCTCAGGCGCAAGTTATAAGAGACAATGAAAAAGGCGAAAAAATATTGTTTATGAAGATGGTAGTTGGCAATATTTTCGAGACTCCTCTGGCAGTACTGAGGTTTACAAGAGAAGATAAAATAAATGCAATTAGAAAATATCCTGTTTTCACAGAGAGATTAGCCACTGATGTAATATCGGTGACTCAAGAAGACCTGTACACATTGCTTCCAGGCGAGCACAATTGGCTAAAGAAGCTGTCCATTCGCAGCAAGAAAGGCAGATAAGCAAACGCAGGAACAGATCCAGGAAGAATTTCTTCGGCGCGAGAAGTGGAAATAGCAATGAGCAAGATCTCAAGCATTTGACGACCCTTCAAAAGCCGCGAAAACATGAATTAGAGAGCCATAGAAGCACTGCGCCGAGCGGAAGCAGAGAAGCGGAGAGTTAACCGTTAGGGACGATTTGTCGAAGCTTTTAACCTTAAGCAGAAGCGCAAGCGCAACCAGTCGAAAGCGATTGCTCAATTGCCTGCCAATACCGCCGTAAGTTTCAGTATACCTTTGAGTG
>NZ_RCBY01000283.1 GCF_003838195.1 Okeania hirsuta | reverse complement strand
ATAAATCAGCTCTAACATAAAATATTGCAAATTTTATATTTGCTACGGTTGGAAGATTTTAGATCAAATCCGCTCGGGTTCAGTATAAAAAAAATGTTCCATTTTCAGCCATTGCCAAATATTTCTTTATTTCCCCACATTCACCTCCTGAGAGGGGTTGGGGGTAGGTCCCCACACTATGAATCTAATTACACCAATGTTACCGGATTTGATATAAAGTTCTCAATTACAGGAGATTTCAGGTAAATGATATACACAGAAGAATGGTAAAGTATTTGTAGTGTAGGCATCTTGCCTGCGACTGGTGTACCTTACTAATCTGAAATAGGCTGTATCTTGAGAAGAGAATTTTTATTACGTCTAATTAATGAGACTTGATATTTAGACAGAGAAATATTTTTCGTTGTTGCTTGTTGACTCACAGGAGTGCGCTACCAGATACTAGCTTGGTTTGCTCAGATGCCCACAGGTGGCGCTTCCTTCCCATCTTTATTGTTGACACGGAGTTGCACCGCTGTTCCCTGCTATATCTACAAACTAAGATAAATATGAGTAGATAATAACGAAGTATAAGTTATATAAAGAAAAATAACTTTGGTGTTATGATTAACTAACATCATATTTTTTGCTATTGTCTGGCACTTTACCTAATATACTTTCTCTACGTCCATGTCACTGCAAGTTAATCTTAATAATCGTCATCAACATATACTATGGGCAACAGTTCGTCATTATATTGCAACGGCAGAACCAGTTGGCTCCAAATCTCTAGCAGAAGAGTACAATCTCAGTGTTAGTCCAGCGACAATTCGCACTGGGATGAGCTTTCTGGAAAAAATAGGACTTTTATATCAACCTCATACTTCAGCTGGAAGAGTTCCTTCGGACTCAGGATACCGAATATATGTTGACCAATTAATGAAACCTTCAGAAACTCTGGCTTTTGAAGTTGAAGAACTTTTACAAAAACAATTGAATTTGCCAGAAAGTCGCCTAGAGGCCCTACTTCAAGGATCGGCTCAAATTTTGGCTACTCTAAGTGGTTATATTACCCTAGTGACAATGCCCCAAACTGCCACCGCTAAGTTACGACATCTACAACTGGTACAAGTGGAAGCAGAAAAAATCATGCTAATTGTGGTAACAAATACCTATGAAACTCAGTCTCTGATGATGGACTTGAGGGCTGTAAATCAGAAAAAACATGGCAAAGATTTACCAGAGAATTCTGTACTGCCTGACCCAGAAGATATTGACAGAGAGTTACAAATATTATCAAATTTTTTGAATAGCCAACTACGAGGACGAGCAATAGGAGAATTATCTTCATTAGATTGGACGGAGCTAGACCGGGAGTTTGAGAAGTATGCTGAGTCAATCAAAAATCTGTTGGAAAGTTTAGCTCTCCGTTGTCAGACACCAGAGTACACTAGGATTCTGATTAGTGGCATAGCAGAAGTATTGCGTTTACCAGAATTCTCTAAAATGCAACAGGTTCAAACTATTATTCAACTATTAGAAGAAGAACAGGAGCAGTTGTGGCCTTTAATATTTGAAGTTCCCAGTACAGATAACCAGGTGACAGTAAGAATAGGTTCGGAAAATCCTCTAGAACCCATCCAAGGTTGTGCCCTGATTTCTGCAACTTATGGGAATGGGATAACTCCACTGGGAAGTGTAGGAGTTTTGGGGCCAACGAGAATGGTTTATGAGAATGCGATCGCCATAGTTAAATCTACAGCAGATTTTCTCTCAGAAGCTATTGGAGGAAGTTAGAAGTCAGAAGTCAAAAGTTAGAAGTCAAAAGTTAGGAGTAAGTAGGGAAGAAAGTTTTTTGTTTAGCTGGCGCACAACACACGTTAACGCTACGCGACAGGTGAGGTGCAGCATTCCGTACCGAAAACGTGGAGCGCAGAATTGAGTTCTATCAGTAATTATCCGGACAAGATATCATACCTCAAATCACCAGCGCCATTATTCGTAGCATTCTTTTTTTATTTTTATAATCATGTCCGGATAATAGCACGATAAAAAAACTTTCTCTCTTCTAATATCAAATCCGCTCGGGTTCGGTATAAAAAAAATTTTCATCTTCATCCAATAGCAAATGTTTCGCGCATTCTCTTCCCTCCTGAGGAGGTCCTTCCCCTCCTGGGAGGGGGAGGGGGGAGGGGTGGGTTGACTCCTGACTCCTAAATTAACTATCTAATTACAGCGATGCTACCGGATTTGATATAACCTTTTCTTTCCTCCTGATTCCTGACTTCTAAATTTTAACTTCTAACTTCTCACTTTTAACTTTTGACTTTTGACTTTTGACTTCTATAACCAATTCCCTACTAAAACAAAAGTTGACCAAAAGTAGGGATGCTCAAATTCTGAATTTACCTCTCTTATTTGAGCGTCTCGTAAAATTTTTCGTTGCTTTTTCATTTAGATGAAAAGGCAACGAAAAATTTTACGAGATGCTCAAATTCTGAATTTACCTCTCTTATTTGAGCGTCTCGTAAAATTTTTCGTTGCGCTCGACGTAAAGCTTCTGCTTTAGTGATTGTTGAGTCGGTCAACTGTTCATATAAATTTTTCATCAACACAGCAGTTGCTTCATCACTCACATACCACAGACTAGCAATGGTACTTCTTGCTCCTGCTCTGACTGCAACTCCCGCTAACCCCAATGTTGCTCGCTCATCTCCAGTTGCAGTACGACAAGCACTCAATACTAATAATTCTACAGGACGCGTTTGTTGAACGCCAGATTTAATCATACTTCGTAACTCTTCAACATTAATCCTATCATCCCAGGTCAGAATAAATGTATCTTCAACATTAGAACTAAATTCGCCATGGGTTGCAATGTGAATTACTTGGTAAGGAGTATCAGCGACTTCGGTATTAGCTTCATTTTCTGTAAACAACTCATTTAGCAAAATCTCACTAGAAGCTTGAGCTTGAATATCTTTTAACTCTTGTCTCACATTTGGCAGTGGTGGAAAACCTTGACGACTTTCAGTTATTCCCATTCCCAGTACTTCCAGTTTTTTTCGTGCTAGTGGTTTAGGATCGATTAATTCTAGACTAGGAGCGATCGCCACATTATAGTTCTGAATTACATATTCCTTACTATCATCATTATAAAGACTAGCTAAAGGAATACTTCGCAACCTTCCTTCTAATACAAATACTAAGGTTTTTATCTGACTATCTCGCAATAACTCTTCAGCAGGATAAATTAGCCATTGATAAATTTCTGCCGCAGGTTCCAAATAGTTTTCAATAAAAATTCGCTTTTGCGGAAATGTGAGAGCTGTTAGCATAGTTTCAATTTTTGAGTCTACTTCCGCTCTTGATATATTAGTGCTGTAATAAACCAAAGGTTTTTCTGGTATGGCTAATATTACTGCCAAGCGATCGCGCAAAATTATTGTATAAAAAATAGCTGCATTTTTGTCTACGCGGTCTACTTCTACAGGTTTAGTATCTAAACAAGCATTACGAAAAAAATTATCTAGTTCAGCTAACTGTAAAGCTTCAATTACTTGTCGTGCTTGTTTCAAATTTTTTTGACTAATATCTTTTTTTCCAGGTGTAGAAGGTTCTAAAAGTAACTCTACTAATTCACGATAAATTGGTTCTACACTATCTCGAAAATCAAACTTTAATTCTGAACTAATAGCAACTATATCACTCCGCAAAGCTTGGAGATTTTTTACTGATTGAGAATAAGCTACTATCGCTTCGTTTGTATTTCCTGTAACTGTTAAAATCCGACCTAATTGCCATTCCCACTGATAAGAAATATCAGCAGCATTAATACTTTGAGCCAAAATTAAAGCTTTTTCTGTTAACTCTCTAGCCTCATTCCATTGCTGATTATGTTCATATAAAGTTCCCAAAGTTCCTAAACCATAAGATTCTGCCCTTGCATCTTCTAAACTTCTTGCTTGTTGTACTGCTGTAACTAAGTAATCAGCAATTTTTGCTGGTGGATATAATGGTTTATTACTGTCATTTGCGAAAACTTCTTTTCTTAATTCTATTAAATTCTGAGCCAGATTAATTCTGGCATAAATACCTGGCTGAGAAGCAGATAATTGGTTTAACAAATCATCTATATTTGTGACTAATTCTGTTGCCGTTAAATATTGCTTTTGTTCTACAGATAAATTTAACTGATTGAGCATTGCTTGAGTTTTAATTTCTACTATAGGTGATTCCTGAATAGCTCGTTGATAGAATAAATTAGCAGCTTGGGGATTATCTAAAAGGATAGCTGTATTACCTAAACTAATTAAAATTATCGCTATTTCTTCTGTTGCTTGTAAATTTTCTGCTATGACTAAACTAGACTCTAAAACTTTTTGAGATTCTGATAGTTGACCTATTCCTCGAAGCACATCACCCAAACTTTGTAGTGCTTTTGCTTTAATTATTGTATCTGGTTGTTCTTCCAGATTTTGTTTAGCTCTTGTTAATTGTTTAAATGCTTGAGAATATAAACCCAAAGCTTGTAAAGCCTGAGCTTGATTAATTCCACTACGAGTAAACCCTAAATAATCGTCAATTTTTTCATAAATTTGACTGGCTTCTTTCCAAGTATCTAAAGCTACTTCTGCTTGACCAATAGATAATTTTAACTGACCTTTTACTTCTAGAACGCTAGCTGTAATTTTTTCAGTTTTTTGAAGATTTGATGTTTGTTGGATTAAATTTAAACAATTATTTAAAGCTGCTTCAGCATCTTGCCATTTTCCTAGTTTGAGATAAACTAAACCTAAATTTCTTAGCGCTCTGATCTGACTATAATTATCTCCTTGAGTGGCATAATTATTAATAGCTACTTCTAACAGAGGTATACTTGCAGAAAAATCTCCTTTTTCAAAAAGTTTTTGTGCTTGTAGTTCTAAATTACTAGCTGATATGGTCAATGCTTGAGTTAGTACATCCCCATTTATTTTACTTTTTTTAACTAGATTATTATTTAGGTAAACTGCCTGAACTTGCTTTACTTGAATACCTAAAATTAAGGCAGAAGGCAGAAGGCAGAAGGCAGAAGAAATAAGAAAGACTTTAAGCATATATTTGCTACAAAATAATTTAGAATTTAGAATTTAGAATTTAGAATTACCTATTCTTATAAAGAATATCATGTTCGGATAATCAGTTACAAATATAGCAATCAGGAATCAGATGTGAGAATTGAGGTTTTCCTTTAAAGCATAGAATATAGCAGTTTTCTTATTCTTATACCAATTTGAAAAAAGAATGCTACAAAAATGTAGACATCGATCGGATATGCTTAAAAATAGCTAGTATAATTTATTAAAGTCTCCAATATTTCACAACTCAAATCATATTGCTATAAAATTTAATAATTGACAGTATCAACTGTACCAAATAAATACTGAAATTATCTTTATTTTTATCCAATATTTCCTCTTTTTCTCCTTTCTTCTCTCCTGACTCCTGACTCCTGACTCCTGACTCCTCACAACAGGTATTTATAAGTATTCAACCGAACATGATATAAGAGGATTTATACCTGAATTTTTCGGTAAAGCATAAAATTTTATGAAAGTATTTTTTGAGGAAAAGTATTATCTTAATTTTTGAGAAAATTAGTATATAGCAAAGAACGAATTGGTGTTTGACTTATGCTGATGATAAACCTTAGACAGAGAAATGTTTTTCCTACTGTTGCTCGTTGCCTGTTGCTTTTTGCCTATTCCCTGTTCCCTGCTATAGTATTTTTTTTCGAGCAAAATATAATCAATTATCTAATATTATATTTTTTATAGCTTAAAAATTTGTGAACATTTAATTAATTAATAAATAATATCAAATCCGTTTAATTCGGTATAAAAAAATGTTTCATCTTCAACCATTACCAAATATTTCTCGATCTCCCCATCTCCCCACATTCCCCTCCTGGGAGGGGGAGGGGCGAGGGGTGGGTCCCATCTCCCCATCCCCCAATCTAATTACACCGATGCTACCGGATTTGATATAATTATGGCTTACTGATAAAATATCAAACCATTGACAAGTAAAGGTTTGAGTATTCTTTAATTCCCAAAAAGTGCACTGGTTTTAATCTAAAACCCTCAAAAAGTTAACATAAAAGGCAAACTAAGGAAAGAACAATCTTGGGACAATTCTTACTCCTACCTCCTCGCTCATTTCCCGTTTCTCCTGTCTCCTGTCTCCTGTCTCCTACCTCTACCAAAAGACTTTACCATGCGCAAACCCTAATTAGAAAGCTCTGTATTTCAGATAAAAATATATCCCTTCTTCCTGTAATGAATCTCCATTTGTCTCTATATCTACAAAAGGTATTCCCCAATCTAATTGAGCCGAAAAACGAGTTCCTACTTGAATTCTTAAACCCACACCTACAGAAGATAAAGTTTCCTCTACTAATTCAACTTCATTACTATTCCAAACAGTACCAAAATCAACAAAAGGAGTTAATTGTAAAGTAGCATCCAAGTCTCGCACCCGCAGAATAGGAAACCGAAACTCACTAGAAATAAACAAACCATTATCACCAAGTAAAGCATCTTGACGATATCCCCTCACACTTAATCCACCTCCCAAGCTAAACTGTTCTTGGGGAAACAAACTTCTAGGTGCTAATTGAATATCTGACCGAATTAAAAAAACTGTATCTGGTGCAAATAAACGTAAATATTGTGCTTGTCCCCGCCAAGAAAAATATCTCCCATCTGGAGCATTACTATTAACAGTAGCATCAAAAGCATTTATTCCTAGAGAAAATTCTGACCGTGCCACAAACACATCATTAGTACTCCTAGAAGTATATTCCTGAAAAAAACGAACTGAAGAAATTCTAATCTCCCCATCATTTGGATCGGGAAAAGGGTCATCGGAAAGAGTAGTTTTTGATTCTTCTACAGAACCCATTAAACCCAGAGCAATTTCTTTACTAAGAGTTTGATAAATAGGTTGGCGAAAACTCATCTCATAAGTACGAGAATTTGTTTCAATATCTAGTTCATTAAAAGGATCTTCAATAATTTCACTACTGGTGCGACGATGACGTAAACTAATAGTCCCATTTTTAGAATTAATGGGGATAGTATAACTAAAGTCATCAAGAGTATCACTACCATCTGTATTGTAATAAGTCGCATTCAGGCGATCGCCAAACCCAGTCAAATTACTATGAGAAAGTTGAACTTGGCGACGAACAGTACCCACACTAGGAGAACGTAAATTATCAGCAGAAAGTTGAGCAAAAAAAGCAGGTGCTTCTTCCACCTCAACCTCTAACCTACTCAAACCAGGACGAGAACCTGCTGTTAAATTAGCAGATAATCTCTCAACTAAAGGGTCAAGCTGAAGTAACTGTAAAGATTGAAATAAATCATCTTGATTTAAAGGTGTTTTAATACCAGATTCAATTCGACTGCGAATATAACCAGAATTAAGTCGTTTTAACCCCGAAATTTCAATTGCTTCAACTATCCCTTCTATCACTTCTATTGTAACTGTACCATCTTGCAAAGTTTGTGGGGGAATAAATGCCCCAGAAGTAACATATCCTCCATCGAAATATAGCTGAGTTACTGCTGTTTGTGCTTCTAGTAATTCGGCAAAAGAAATAGGACGATCTGTAAAAGGTTCAAGAATTTCCGCCAATTCTGTGGAACTAAAAACCGTACTACCAACAACTACAAATTGGGTTACTGTAATTTGACCTGGAATTTGCAGAGGAGGTGACTGGGGAGATAGAGATGGTACTGGTGGAGGTTGGAGCAAATCATCTGGTGGAGGTAATGGTTCTACATCTGGTATGGGTTGAGGGTTAGGGTTAACTGGCCTGGGAGTTGTTTGAGCAGTGGCAGGTTCAGAAGCAGAAAGATAAGACAAAGAAATCAGAATTATTATCCAGACAATCATAACTTTTTTTCGAGGTTGAGGTCCTGCCTAAGCAAATAATAAAATTTGGTCATTGAAATAATAAATTTTTTTTTATAGTGTCCTTTCATGGCTTAGTGTTAAGACCCAACTTGAAGAAGGAGACAGGAGACAGGAGACAGGAGACAGGAGACAGGAGGAAAATTACATGGGGATTCGCTCCCCC
>NZ_RCBY01000282.1 GCF_003838195.1 Okeania hirsuta | reverse complement strand
ATCCCCATGTAATTTTCCTCCTGTCTCCTGTCTCCTGTCTCCTGTCTCCTTCTTCAAGTCCAATTCCCCCGGATTTGATATCATTTCAGTTATCAATACCTTCTTCCTACTACTATAAAAGCTTTGCAATTTTATAGTTCAGGACTTACCCATGAGGCACGAAAAACAGGGATTTGAGATTGCTTTCCTATGGGTTGCAATGACGAAAAGACCTTGTACTTTGTAAGTCCTATAGTTTTTGGCAAACTCCATATCTCAAAATGAATGAGGTTTTACTTTGACACATAGTATTTTGACAAATTTATGAAAATATGATACCAGGTACTAAAAAAATCAGGAGATACTATGTTATATTATCATTTTCTTTGTGGGTTTAATACCCCACCGTCAACGGGGGTGTTCAAAATTACTTGGGGGAGCGAATCCCCATGTAATTTTCCTCCTGTCTCCTGTCTCCTGTCTCCTGTCTCCTTCTTCAACACGACTTACGCATGAGCTACGAAAAACTAGGATTTGAGATTGCTATCCGTTCCTGACTGCTGCGCAAACCCTGTCGGTCGCTGCGGACGAAAATACGTTGTACTGCATAAGTCCTAATTATGTCCGGTCCGAGAGCGTGATCAAAAAACTTTCTCCTTCTTCTACTGTTCTTCCTCTTCCTTATTCCATCTCCTGTCTCCTGTCTCCTGTCTCCTGACTCCTTCTTCCATCTCCTGACTCCTCCGTCGTTTATTTATAAATATTCTACCGAACATGATATTAGATACAGCACCACTTGCTAACTACTTAGGTTTATTCGGATTAATATGCTATATCCTCACTTTACTACCAACAATTTTGAGAATTGTTTTTCCCGCAACCAAAAAAACAGAACTTCCTAAATTTTTATTGAAATATCGTCGTCAAATAGGTGTAATTGCTTTTTTATTTGCTCTTGGTCATGGAGTTTTGCTACTTAGCAAAAGAAACTTTGATGTTTTTGATTCCCAAACATATTCGATATATGGAACAGGAATAGTGACTTTAATTATTTTCACACTCCTAACAATCACTTCTAATGATTGGAGCATCAAAAAAATGAAGAAAAATTGGAAGAAATTACATCAATTGACATATTTTGCCATGTTTATTTTAGTCTGGCACGTCATATATACAATGTGGGGTCATTGGAGTCATATCACCCCATTAGGAGTAATCGGAATTACTGGCACCACAATTTTATTTATTGCTAGAAAACTGATAGAGCGCAATAAAAAATCATAGCAGGGAACAGGGAATAGGGAACAGGGAACAGGGGGGAAAACATTTCCCTGTTTGAGATTCATCATCAGCATAAGTTCTAAGCAACTTGTTATTTGCTATAGCAAAAATAAAAGCCAAAAATTAGAGTGACCAAAAGTCAAAATTAATCATCAACTTTTCCCAATTAAGAAATCTCACAATTAAAATCTATGCTAACCCCACAACAGTTCCGTCAATATGCCACAATAATAGCAGCAACTACTGTGACAAATCTTGGTGGGTTATGGTTGTGGCGATCGCTTTCAACATCAACTACAAACTTGACTCAGGAACCAGAAAAAATAACTCTACCCTCCCTTACTCTTTCCGGACACAAAGGATGGGTATATGCAGTTGCTATCAGTCCAGATGGCAAAACTATGGCCAGCAGCGGTTATGATGGTACAATTAAAATTTGGAACTTCAGCAATGGTCAGTTGCTGAATACCATAGATGCTCACAAAGATGCGATCGAATCTCTTGCCATTAGTTCAGATGGAAAAGTCCTCGCCAGTGGTAGTTGGGATAACCGTATCAAACTTTGGCATCTTGCCAATGGCAAACTCATTCAAACTCTCGAAGGTCATACCGATGATGTGAAAGCTATAGCTATTAGCGTTGATGGTCAGACTCTTGCTAGCGGAAGTTATGATGGCACAATCAAAATTTGGAACCTTAAAACTGGATCTGTTGAGAGGAATTTTAAACATTCCAGCTCCATCAAATCTTTAGCTTTTAGTCCAGATGGAGAAATGCTTGCTAGTGGGAGTAAAAATGGTCAAATCAAAACTTGGCAAGTGAATACAGGTAAACAACTCCACTCATTAGCAGCACATAAAAACACAGTTTGGGCGATCGCTTTTAGTCCCGATGGCAAAATCCTTGCTAGTGGGAGTCAAGACCAAAAAGTTAAGTTATGGCAGGTAGAAACTGGTCAACTTCTATGCACTCTAGACGGACATGACAAAGCAGTTTTATCTGTTGCTTTTAGTCCTGATAGTCAGACTCTTGCTAGTAGTAGTTACGACAGAAAAATTCATCTGTGGAACGTAGATACAGAAGAAATACTAGAAACATTTAAAGGTCATGCTAAACCTGTTTGGTCTGTAAATTTTAGCCCTGATGGACAAACTCTTGCCAGTGGGGGTGCCGATAGCACAATTAAACTTTGGTCTATGTCTGCTTTGAGTAATAAACAGTTACAGAATACAACTGCCTCATCTGCTGTGGTAGAAGTTGTTGCCTCAGAGATTACTAATAGAGCTAAGTTAGAAGAGTTAAATCAAAAATTGTATGACAAAATTGACCAAAGTTGGGAAAAAACACCAGTATGGTACGAAGATTTAGTTTTTTGCATAACAGTTAATGTTGATGGAGCGATCGCCAAATTAGAAACTATGAATGAACCTGCTAATAAGTATGCAGAGCAAACGCCTTTACCCAAGTTATTCAATACTGCTAAATCTGAAATTACCGAGCAGAAGTCTGTTGCTTTATTCCGAGTAGTGATGACTCCAACAGGTGTACTTGAAGTTAGTCCTTGGTCTGGTTGGTTATAGATGAGCAGTTTTTTGAACTTTATTTGAAATTATTGAGGAACTAGAAACTTTTCTGGACACAAAGACGTTGTGTTCTTCAAAATATGAAAGAAGAAATTAAAAAGTGGTAGTGGTGTACAAGTAGTGATCTTCTTAAAAAAATTAAGTGGGCAAGCAAATACTATTCCTCTAAAACGATTGAATTAGATATATTTTCTCTTGCCAGATGAGATGTTGCCTACCTTGACAATAAATCACTACATCTACAGGACTACCTAAAAAGTTAACTAACTATCATTAGACATCTGGTAAAAATCCAAAATCAAATCAATTCTCACACTAGATATATCAATTATTTCCCATCCTGGGAGGGGAAGACAGGAGACAACCCACCCCCAACCCCTCCCAGGAGGGGAGAAATGGGAATTTAGAAGAGGTAGGAGCGGGCGTTTTGTCCCTTGATTTTTCTGCCATAATCGTCCCAAAATACTAGCATGCATGAGCTTTTTGAGCTGAAAACAGGCGCACTTTTTTATACTAAAAAATGCTACAACCAATATCAGTCAATGCTTTGATATTTATTCAGCAAGCCTAATTAGTGATGAAAAAACTTTCTCCTTCTCCTGTTCTTTCTTCATTCTCTCCTCTCTCCTGACTCCTGACTCCTGACTCCTGACTCCTCCGTCGTTTATTGATAACTTTTCAACCTGAAATAATATTACCCATGGTGAGTATGGATTAATTTACCTTCATCGGGAATAGAGATTTGTAACTTAGTCTTTTTCCGGTTAACTTGTGCTTTTACCCAACCTTCACTAACCATTACCTCCAAACATTGAATCGCTTGATCCATTGCTAAAGGAATATGCTCTGGTGGAACATTGACACTAAAAGCTTCCTTCAATAGCTTAACAATCAGATCCATTTCTGAAGCACGGTTAAGAACACGGAAAATCACCCCGTAAATTCCTGTAATAGGTAGTTGATGTTCCCCTCTGAGGTAACACTTCACTTGAGCAATATGACCTTGAACATAGAGAGGTAGATATTCTTCTTTTGCACCTTTTAAATCAAGTTGAAAGACATTGTAGCCACTAATTTCCCAAGCAGATTTTTTCTTAGCAAAGCGTTGTAAGACGTGCTTCATCGAAGCGAGGTCGAATCCACCAATAGCAGTTTCTTGTAGATTATCGTTGGTAAAACCACCTTGAGCTAACCAGCGAAAAGCTTCTTCTGGACTTAAACGTAATCCTGCATCTTTAGCAATCTCTTTACAGTGCTTTTGTAAATCAGTAAACTGACCATTAGCTGCATACCAATAGTCAGCAAAACGAATATGTTGTTGAATGCGTCTTCGTTGGTTATCCTCGTAATGGGTTTTTAGCCAAGTAGGATTACTTTTACCTCGTTCCAATTCTAAAATTGTGTATGCTGCTTCCCTTGCACTCACATGAGTTAAAGTCATTCCCGCAGCAAGAATAGGGTCTGCAAATCCTGCCGCTTCTCCAGCCATAAACCAGTTTTCTCCTACCATTCGCTGAGAAAGGAAAGACCAGTCTTTTGTAGTTTCAATGTTACCTCTGCTAGTAGCATTAGCGATCAGTTCACCAATTCGAGGTTCACTCTGGAGTGCTTCTTGATAGATTTCCTCTGGTCGTTTTTTCAGTTTTTTGTAATGTTCCGCCGGACAAATAAATCCAATACTGGTACGAGTTGGTCCGAGGGGAATAAACCAAATCCAGCCATGAGCAAGACTCATCACCTGAACCCGAGTCCCTCCCACACCTATTGTGTCAGCCCACTCTGCGTTAGTCCAGTAATCCCAGATGGCAATATTTTGTAGTTTTGTGGGAATATCACTTTTGATACCTAAAGCACGTCTTAAGACTCCAATATGTCCAGAAGCATCAATATAATAACGAGCTGTGATTTCTTGCCCATTATTCAAACGTAGAACATTAATTCGATCGCCTTCAACATCTACTTTTGCTACAGCAGTTTCTTCTTGCACTTGGCAACCCAATTGTTCTGCGTGACGCAGGAGAATATCATCATAAATAGCACGGTCAACCTGAAAAGCAGTAAGGATACGTTGTCCTCGATATTGAGCAGGACGGGGTTCATTTTTAAATTCAGAGGGAGAGACAAAATCAAAATCCCAAAGTTCTGAACTTTTACCCCAACGATAGGTTGCACCAATTTTAATGGGGAAATTAGCAGCTTCTACTTTATCCCAACAACCCATTTCCACCAGAATATCGCTAATAGCTGGCAGTTGACTCTCTCCGACATGATCGCGGGGAAATTTTTCTTTTTCAAGAATTAAGACTCGCAGGTTAGGATTATATTTTCTTAAAAAAGTACCAGCAGTGCTACCCGCAGGACCTCCGCCAACAATGGCTACATCGTAATGGTTTTCTTGCAGTTGGGTATTCATCTTTATAAAATAGGGCTATAAATAATCTAATTAAATCAGAGAACCAGAGTTTTGCCCCTGGTTGTCTATCTCTGAATTACTTTTGTTGGAGACAGTTATATTATTCTCCCTTGAGTTTACGCTTGAGACGTGATAGCCAGCCAAAAGTACCCATAGCTAGGAAACCTAAAATACCTGTTGGTTCTGGAGTTGATTGAATATCGTCATCGAAGTTAGTGATTGTCAATGTATAAGAAGTAGGTAAATCGTTAGCACCAGCAACTATATCATCAATGTTAGTTGTAAAATTAGCATTCCAACCAGATACGACTAAAGTATAGTCGCCAGCTAAGAGGGTTCCATCTACTCCTGGTGTTGTGTCTGGTGCGGCTAAAGGATCGGCATCACCAAAGGAAAGTTCAGAATCGAAAAGAGGACCGCCATCGTCATCTTCTGCTACTTTGAAACCATTTGCGTCATAGAGTCCAATATCAGTATCATCATTGTTAAGTGTGTTAGTTGCAATATTCAACCAATCATTGATATTGTCAATATCGTCGTCAAGGGTGAAGTTGAAAAAGTCTAAATTGCCACTACCAGCATCAGCACCTGCTTGAACAAGTGATGTTCCATCATTGGAAAGGGAACCCAGATTGAAAACCGCAGCTTTTGCAGGTACTTCTAATGCTGCTAAACCAAACACAACGCCAGAAGTAGCAACTGCAAATTTTGTGAAAGTATTGATATTATTGTTAGTCATTGATTTCTTGGGAATATTTATTGCCTACAACATTAACTTAACTTCCCCCCCCAAATTCCTACAACCCTCTTATGCTCTACTTTACAGAATCTTTAATTATTCCGATGGTGTTTTTAGTAGTTAAAATTAGTGGAATTAATTACTAGATCAAGCTTTGAGGTGTATAGCTATGCTAAGAATGATTATAAAGTTTTGATAAAGATAGATCGTATAGTGGCACCAGAAACTACATTTGGGAGTAATATAGAAGATATGCGGAAATGTCTATTCCATCACATTAACTGCAGAATGAGATTGAACACTTTCCAAAAAAGCATCTACATCTTCATCCCTAGTATTAAAAGCAGTTACAACTCTAATTATAGGGAAAGTTGCCTCCTGCCAAACATAAAACTGAAAACCATCCGCTCTCAAACCAGTAACCACAGACTCAGGAATTTCTACAAAAATTTCATTTGCCTCCACTGGATGACATAACCTGACCAAAGGAAACTTGACCAAACCTTGCGCTAATTTTGTAGCCATCTGATTAGCATTGCTAGCATTTTTCAACCATAAATCATCAGTAATATAAGCTTCTAACTGAGCTGACAAATATCGCATTTTTGAGAATAAGTGACCACTGCGTTTGCGACGGTAGCCAAATGTTTTTGCTAATTCTTGATTAAAAAAGACTACTGCCTCCGCTGCCATCGCTCCATTTTTAGTGGCTCCAAAACACAATACATCCACCCCTGCTCGCCAAGTTATATCTGCTGGCGCACAACCCAAACTAACAACAGCATTAGCAAAACGCGCTCCATCCATATGTAGATACAGATTGCGATCGTGAGTTAATTTTGCTATTTCAGCTATATCTTCTGGTAAATAAACTGTTCCTGCTTCCGTTGCTTGAGTAATACTAACTGCTGCTGGTTGAACATGATGCACTATACCAATACCAGCTTTTTCTAATGCTGTAGCTAAGTCAGAAGGATTAATTTGAGCATCTGTACCACCAAGCGTCACCAATTTCGCACCACCCGTATAAAATTCTGGAGCACCACATTCATCTACATTAATATGAGATTCAGCATGACAATAAATAGCTCCATAAGGAGGAGCGATCGCTGATAAAGCAAGAGCATTAGCAGCGGAACCCGTAGCAACAGGGAAAATTATCACAGGAGCTTCAAATAATTTTGATAATTTAGCTTCTAAGCGTTGAGTATATTCATCTGCACCATAAGGCATTGCAGACCCTTCATTAGCAGCTATCACAGCAGCCATAATTTCTGGACATACCTCAGTCACATTATCACTACAAAAGTTCATATTTCCCATATTGTTAACTTGATTTTGCTAAAGGACTAAAAAAATTGGCGTTGCTAAATAAATGTATGATTTCACAGGAGTCAGGAGTCGTCGGAGCAGATGGCCATATAGCCTGACGGCATGGACTTCGCAATTGCGCCCCTACATGATATCAGTAGGTACAAAGGAGTTTTTCAGTGACTAAGATAGTGGAACTTACACCCTCGTAGAGTCTATATTTACCTGAATAACGCAGCACCAAATATTAATTACTGTTTATCAATAGACATCTCCGGAAACTAAGTTTTTGTCCAGGTATGACAAGGGTCTGAGATTAATTATCGGAGAGGTATAATGGTTATTATTAATTATATATAGTAAAAATTACACACAAAAAAAAACTTTTCATATAAAATTATAGCTAATTCAATTTGTTATCAAATCTTGACACAACTAAGAAAAAACATCTTCTTAGTATATTGATAATTAGAAAAAAGAATGATACTATACAAAATAGTTAAGAAATAAACCTCAACTATTACTAGCTTTCAAAATTTGGAGGTAAGTAAAATAATCTACAATCAAAACAGCACTCAAAAAATATCAAATAACCTGAATATATTTATTAGTTTTATTTATCTTTGAGCGGGAAAAAGCTGATATAAAAGATCAAGATACAAATTAGTCCAAAAATATATTCAATAGAAACAAAAATAGGCAAAAGTAAAAATTATTTATCAAAATAATTGGGTCTAAAACCCCGCCTTGATTAGCGAAATATTTTTGGAGGGTTGCTCACACATCCCTGTAACAAAAATAACTTCTAATATCATGTCCGTTGGTATGGTTTGTGTAAAAGTTAGCGTGGATATCTACAGGAAATTTAAGTTTTTTTCTTGCTC
>NZ_RCBY01000281.1 GCF_003838195.1 Okeania hirsuta | reverse complement strand
ATGTAATTTTCCTCCTGTCTCCTGTCTCCTGTCTCCTGTCTCCTTCTTCAATTGTGGGTATTTAAAGAGACATGATATTAGATAATAGTAAAGTCAAGATCGCCTTCTACAACATTCAGCACTATTGCCAGATAATCTTCTTCATCATCCCTCAACCTAATAGCTACACCGTTTTCTCCACCTACAACTGTTGTCTCAAATTCTATGTCACTACGCTCCAAACCATTAATTAATCCAATTTGATCGTCTTCTTCAGGGTTGTAGTCTGTAATAATATCTGCATCTGATGGACTGAGACCACCTGTATTTTCACTAATAGCAAATAAATCTTCTCCTGTTCCTCCAGTTAAAGTATCAGAGTCGCGGTCGCCGACTAGAGTATCATCACCTTCACCTCCATCTAGAGAATCATCTTCTTTACCTCCCAAGAGGCTATCATCTTCTAAACCTCCAAAAAGACGGTCATTCCCTTTATTACCATAAAGTGTATCTTCATTTTCTTCACCAAATAGAGAGTCATTATTCCTACCACCCCACAATGTGTCGCTACCATCACCCCCTAGAATAGAATCCTGTTGTTGACCACCTAGTAGGGAATCATTACCTTCACCTCCGAGCAAAGTATCATTATCTCCCTCTCCAAAAATTCTATCTCCTCCGCCTCTACCTTCTATAGAATCTCGACCTCCCATTCCCATAATGAGGTCTGCTCCTGCTGTACCATTGATACTCTCATCCTCTTCTGTGCCGAGAATTTCATTGAATTGATTTCCAGAACTCCCACTTCCATCGGTGCTTGTGCTATTACCACTCCCATCGCCATTACCACCTCTATTGGTATCGTTACCCCCTCCTGGCATTGATTCATCAATAATCGAAGGCCCAAAAAAACTAAACAGATCGATTACACCGTTAAAAAGGTCTTCTTGTGTTGCCGTGACCATAAAACTTTACCGAATAACTTCTTTGTGAATAATATTTATATTTATATTTATAGTAATAGTATAGATTGGTTAAGACATAAAGTGATACAGTATCCGGATAATTAGTTATCGTATAAGTCAGGAGTCAGGAGTCAGGAGTCAGGAGTCAGGAGAAAGTAGTGAGAAAGTAGTGAGAAAGTCAGGATGAGAGTGGGAAAAATCTTGGGATATTCCGGCATTTTATGTCTGTATTTAATGGAAGTAGAAAGTGAGATAACTGTATAACCGGATTTCATATGATAATGATTTTTAGACAGGAAAATGTTTTTCCTACTGTTTCTAGAGCCAGGGAAACGGAGTTTAGATCGCAAATCTAGAGAGAGCCTTAAAGATTAACACTATATATAGTGTCCTTACGTAAGTCCTGTTTTTAGATGATTTTGCCACTGAATATGGTCTGGGAAAGAATAAAAGAGTTCTACTGGTCATCGATCAAGCCGGTTGGCATACCAGTCATAGTTTGAAGATACCACAGGGTTTGGATTTAATCTATTTACCTGCCAAGTCACCAGAACTACAACCAGCAGAACGTTTGTGGCCTTTAACTAATGAAGTTGTGGCCAATAGCTCTCCCCTTTCTTTAGATGAACTTGAAGAACTATTAGTCTTTCGGTGCCAACAACTAATGAAACAGCATGATTTAATACAAGGACTAACTTGCTTCCATTGGTGGCCTCAAACTAGGGCTGTTCAATTATAAGCGATCGTTTGAACATAAAGGTAGTTTGCGAACGCCATCTTTTTGGCCATAAAGTTTGAATACTGCTACTGTAATGATTCTGGCTTTATTATAAGTGATCATCCGAACATGATATTAGACTGTTATGAAATCACTGGAGGTAATGTCATTTGCTATTACCCCTTCAAGTACAGTTAAAACTTCATTAGTGAGGGTGACCTTAACTTCAGTGCTTGTACCTGCATTTTCAATCGTTAATTCGCTGAAAGTTAAACCGTTAGATAATCCAAGTTTATCGTTATTAACTTCAAAGTCTGTAATAATGTCAGTTCCATCTCCTTGACTATAGATAAATACATCATTACCACCACCACCAGTTAGGGTGTCATCACCAAGACCACCTGTAAGTTGGTTGGCAGAATTATCACCTATAAGTTCATCATCACCATCAGAAGCAATCAAGTTCTCAATATTTGTTAAAGTATCTTTAGCGACAACCGTATTGATAATAGCATCTTCCCAAACTTCAGCTATCTTATCGTAACCACTAGCTGTCAGATGATAACCATCCTTAGTGATGTCACTAGACTCTAAAGGTGTATTAAAAATATCTACGAAATGTACATTATGTCCACTAGATTTTCTGGGTTCAACTATTTCACTAGGTATTCGCTCGTTAAACTCCTCAGTTCTCGCTTCTCTGTCCGAGTTACTAAAGTTTGGCAAAATAGATGCAACTAAAATTTGTGATTCTGGTAGTGCTGTGTTCATTCGATCTACCAGATCACCAAGGTCTGCAAGAGCAGTATCTGGACTATCCCCTTTATTAATATCATTTGTACCTGCCATCAATAAAACCATATCAGGATCATAAGTGGCTAAGGTATCTTCAATATTTGTGTATCTTGCCACTGATGGGTGATTTTTACCTCGAGCTTTACTGGCGTTATCTGTAAGTTGATTAATAGTGAATTTACCACGACCTTCGTGGTCTTGATCAATATCAGAAGGACCACTGTATGCTGTACCAACAAAATCTATATTGTAGCCAGCACCATTTAAAGACCTCCATAATTCGTTACGATAGCCAGCATTGCTGGCATCACTAGGATATCCGCTAGTGTTAGAGTCGCCTAGAGGTAAAATTTTAAAGTCTTCAGACCAAGTTTCAAACTTACGGCTGACTTCACCAGTCATCTATGCTAGCAATAAGTCCACTGGTCTTGTTGCTAGCATAGATGACTGTATCTTGACCCTCACCGCCATCGTAGCTGTTGTTACCAGAACTACTGACGAAATTATCATCACCAGGACCACCGTTAAAAGTATTATCTCCACCTAAACCATTATCTGGAGAAGAAGCATCATTGTCTACAACTGTTAACACCGCTGTCTCCTCAGTGCCGAGGGTGGCTCCTCCTGTAGGGGAGGATAAAGTTAGATTAATTGTTTCGTCATTCTCTTGCTCACTGTCATCAACAATAGAGATATTAATTGTTTTCTCTGTTTCTCCATCTGCAAAATCAACTGTTATGGGAGTGCTGTCATAATCATTATCTGCTGTTGCTGTACCGTTAGAGGGGGTAACTGTCACACTGACTGCTCCATCACTGCCACTGCTACGAGTAACTATGACGGCACCTTGAGTAGTACCATCTTCATTTATGCTGTAAGTGGTGTCGCTAAAGGATAATGTTCCTGGTGCTGGCTCTGGTGCTGGTGCTGGTGCTGGTGCTGGCTCTGGTGCTGGTGCTGGTGCTGGCTCTGGCGCTGCAACAGGGATAAATTCAATGTAATCAAATCTTGCCCTCTCCCCTCCCTCTTTTTCACCGTTAAGGGTGATGTTTTCTCCATTATTAATCTGTAGACTTGTAGCGATAGTCCGCTCTACAAAATTTTTACTACTCACCGAGCTATTACCCAAATCTTGGTCAAATACCGAGGAATCAATGGTCTGATTACCAATTTCTACTGAAACAGAAGATTGACCATCTTTTTCATCATAGTAACCTACTACTACATTGTATGTACCTGTATCTCCTGTAAACTGAGTTGTGGCACTACCTTGTGTGTGTTTTCTGGATACAGAGACTACTGCATCACCTGAAGCTACACTTCTGGATTCAGATTTGTAGCCACTTAGAGTCATATCTTCTGCTTCTATACGCAATGGTGAACCACTATTACCATTATCTGGAGAAGAAGCATCATTGTCTACAACTGTTAACACCGCTGTCTCCTCAGTGCCGAGGGTGGCTCCTCCTGTAGGGGAGGATAAAGTTAGATTAATTGTTTCGTCATTCTCTTGCTCACTGTCATCAACAATAGAGATATTAATTGTTTTCTCTGTTTCTCCATCTGCAAAATCAACTGTTATGGGAGTGCTGCCATAATCATTATCTGCTGTGGCTTGCTATTAATTGTTGGTAAACAATGAAAGTATAGGCAACAAACACTAAGATCAAATGACGCATCATACTGGTTTGATCTCTGAGTTGATCTTCTTTTCAACCCAACCATCCCAGAGCTTCCCGATCAAACTTTTCAATATAGTTTCTCTCACAAAAGGTTGTGACTATCCATTCTCCGGTCACACTTTTATAGAACCCCTGAGCGTATCTCTCAAAATTTAGGCGATCGCCAATCTCTGAAGCATTAGTCGAATAAAACACATAATTTACTTGGCAGTAGCATTTTCCAGGGTTCTTTTCCTGGGGAATGCTGCGCAAACAAAATTTTTAGTCAAGCTTTTACACCTCTCAATCCAGGAATTGGTTCTTTCCATCACCCACCAGGATTGAACAGTAACAAACCCTTTTTTTCCCAGATTCTCTTTCTCTAACTTTGATGGTTTTGGCGATAGTTTAAACCTAATCTTAGTCATAATTGCCAGATAAATTTTCTTTAACTCCTCTATGATCTTTTCAGGGTGGTATCCATAATCAAGTAAGATAGTAGTCTGAGGAATATTGACTGGTTTGGATTTCAAATAGTCGATGTTGTTAGGGAAACGGAGTTTAGATCGCAAATCTAGAGAGAGTCTTAAAGATTAACACTATATATAGTGTCCTTGCGTAAGTCCTGTCAAAGTTTAAACTAATTTTTGGCAATATTATTCCATAATCTGCAACCCTAAAAGAATTGCTTGGTTATTTTTGTCAGAGCCTAATAAACCTGGTCGTAATTAAAGTTATTTTTTAAAAGAGGATATTGGGATACTTTCAGATTGGCGAGATTTACTAGTCAGGAGTCGTGATTTTTAATTCCTATGGATCTAAGACCTTCAGCAAATATGATGACTTATTTGCTGGTCTTAAGTTTGATTGCCCACTAATTTATTCTTACTCCTGTCTTGTGTCTTCTGATTCATTCTAGTTTATACCAAATCTGATTATTAAAGATGATCAGATTTAACCCTCTCCTCATCTTCCCTATACCCTGTCTCCCCATTTATATAAAAGGATACTCTATAAACTTAATTTAGTATTATATAGCAGTCTGAGGTGTTGTTAATAGACATCTGGTAAAAATCAAAAATAAAATTAATTCTTATCCATAAATTATCAATTATTTCTCCCTGTTGCTTTCCGGAGCTGTTGCCTGTTGCCACTTTTCTGGAGATGTCTAATAGTTACTCCCTTATTGAATCAATTAAGTTTGCCTATTTTATAAGATTAAAGGACTCTTCTAAAGGTCTATTCCTATTTCTGATGAATTTCAATGTCCTTATTTGAGAAATTATTTTGGCGAAGCTATAGATTTCTGCTAATTTTAAACTAAGTCGATAATAATAATCAAAGCTAAAAAAATTATTTTTTGGTATTCAGACTTGCAAGTAATGAGAAAAGCTAGTGAATCATGAATTTATGAATTGACAAATTAATAGCTAATGACCATAGATCGAGCTATTAGAATAATACTTAATACTGGAGTGCAAATAAATATAATGTTAAATGCAACAGAAATATTAATAAATGCTTTCGTAAAAGAGTTACAAGCAGGTTACCATCGTACTTATGGTGGTTTTAAGCCAAACTATCCAGAAATTATTGCCTGGGCAGGAAATATGGCTCTAGAAAATATTGCTAATTGTGATGCTTTATATCACAACGTTGAACATACAATGTTAGTTACTCTTGTCGGGCAAGAAATTTTGCGGGGTAAGCACATTCGTGAAGGTGGGGTGTCTCCCGAAGATTGGTTACATTATATTATTTCATTATTGTGCCACGATATTGGTTATGTTAAAGGAGTTTGTCGAGAGGACCAAGAATTGTTAAGTTTATATGCTACAGGAATCAATGATGGAATGGTTTCTTTGGCAGATGGTGCTACTTCAGCTAGTCTTACTCCTTATCATGTGGATCGAGGTAAATTAGTAATAGATGAACGTTTTGGTGGTCATCGACTAATTGATGCAGATCAAATTAAACGTAATATTGAACTAACTCGTTTTCCTATTCCTAAGGCAGAAACTCATCAAGATAGAAATAATTTTTCTGGATTATCAAGAGCAGCAGATTTAATCGGTCAATTAAGCGACCCTAATTATTTGCTGAAAATTGGTGCTTTATTCTATGAATTTGAAGAAGTTGGCACTAATAAGGTTTTGGGTTATGAATCTCCAGCGGATCTAAGACGTAGCTATGCAAAATTTTATTGGGATGGGGTTTATCCTTATATTCCGGCAGCTATTAATTATTTAGAATTGACTCAAAGTGGCAAACAAATTATTGCTAATCTCTACGCAAATGTGTTTCAGGTAGAACATGAACCAAAGGAAAAAACTAATGGTACAAAATTACTAGATGCCAAGAATAAAAGTTACACGAATGGAGATATTCCCAAAACAACACCAGTGAATAAAAAGAAATTTAGTGAAATTTTAGGCTTGAATTTATAACTAGAAAAAATATGATTTTCACAAAAAAAACTATCAATCAATATAATTAATTTATGTAATTCAAATTAGATGTGATTTGAGTTAGTTTGCACGATGGTAAGTCACTGGTATAGAATCCAATCTAAGATTTAATAAATAACCACAATACATAATTTAGTTATAGCCTTTGAAAAGACATTGGAATTAAGCTTTAGGCCAAAGATTAGATTTGTTAAATAGAACCAGATGTTAATTGAGTTATTAGTTAACAGTTAACAGTACCTGCTGCAATAGGGAAGCTAGAAGATGCATAATTTTCTTTTTTATCCCCTCTTAAAATGCTTTTATCCCCTCTTAAAATCCTATTCCTTATACGAAACTCCTGAAAACTTTGTGGGGAGTGTGGGGAGAGTGGGGAGTAATATTATGTTTGGATAATCAGTTATAAATAAAATTTAAGGACTGAGAGTACTGACGGTACCAAAGAAATACTGAAATTATCAATACTATTCTCCAATATTTCCTCTTTTTCTCCTTTTTTTCCTCCTGAATCCTGACTCTTGACTCCTGAGGACTCACAACATTTATTTATAAGTATTCAACCGAATATGATATAAGAATCTTGTCTACAGTTCTCAAAAAAATGTATTTTTCAATATACTTTTCTCTGGAAAAAGACTCTAAAAGACTTACACATAACTTGTCTATTTTATCAAGTTTTATGTTAACTAAAGATGTGGGTAATGGATAGCTTAAAAGGGGAGGGTTGAGAACTTTTTTTTCGCTCAAATTGACCTTTGCTCATTCATTTAATGTTCTATATATAGGTTAAATTTACAGTAAACTAGACAGTCATTTCCAATCAGTAGAATTAAAACAGACTAAGAAACTATTTATTAAATACAAATAATTTTATTTTAAAGTACAATAAAATCATCTCATAAGATTAGATAAGTATTGGCGATGTTAGTTAATTTCTCATACCATTTATTTGTAATAATGCACTTAATAATTGTTGCTGATACTTTATCAAACTGATTTTATCATATTTTTTTAAGTACAACTTCATGGAGAAATGGTATAACAAAAAAAGTAAATTTTTTGGTAGACCAACATTTAAAAAGTCAGATAAATGAAAATCACTAATTTTTACTAGAGTTAATCATCTCAAGACTGCAATTACAGCGCTTTTCTATTTAACTAGACTACAAAATTATTTTGGTTTAGGGAGTAGGGAGCACGGAGCAGGATAATACTTTGCTAACTGTGGCCTATCTATTTAAAAAATGCTATAAGTTTGACAGTAAATAAATAATTATTAGTAGATTTGGGAATTTTCTAGTAATAGTTTATAGACCTATTTAAGATCGTTTTACTATCAAGAATACAGCTATAACTAAACAAACTGAGAACCTATAATATATCTCATTTACAGCGGTTTTAATTTCGGTAGACCACAGTAGGGAGTAGAGTCGGGACGTTCATGAAACCTCCCTATAGGGCGCATGATTGTGACGATGTGGTTGATTAATATGAAAAGCGCTGTATAGTAAAAATACTGGATAATTAGGGCTTGCTGATTAAATATAAAAGCATTGACATATAAAGACAAGTGCCTTTTTGGGAACGAAAAAAGTGCGCCTGTTTCAGTCTAAAACGCTCAAAAAGTTAGTATTTTAGGCGCATAGTTGGGCAGAA